>NZ_QAIQ01000399.1:770-8765 GCF_003061105.1 Arthrobacter sp. HMWF013 | reverse complement strand
GTCCCGCCCGCCGCTATGTACTCAGCTCCCAGGGGCAGTCGTCCCTGGGCAACGATTACCTCGACATCGCCAGCCTGGCGCTCAGGCAGCTCCAGGCCGTCGCGGGCGACGAAGCCGTCCGCCAGTTCGCCGTCGACCGTTTCTCCGAAATGGAAGCCCGCTACGCACCCGAAATCGAGCAGGCCGGCCCGGACATCACCGCCAGGGCCCGGGCGCTCTCAGCGGCCCTGAGCCGCGACGGCTTTGTGGCCTCGGCCGCAGAAATCCCGGCCAAGGCCCCTTTGCCGGCGGCCCTGTCCAGTGTCCAGCTTTGCCAGGGACACTGCCCCATCCAACAGCTCGCCGCCCAGTTCCCCGTCTTCTGCGACGTGGAGACCGAGGTATTCGCAAGGCTGGTGGGCGTCGATGTCCGCCGGCTTTCCACGCTGGCGCGCGGCGGTCACGTCTGCACCACCCATATACCTACAGGCCGGCTGGCCGCCGGAGGATCTCATGTCCCCCGGACCGCCACCGCCAGCCTGGTTGAAGTAAACAACCATCAGCAAGAAAGGCCGTGATGACGGACCAACTATCAGAGAAAGCGGTAGCCGAAGACACTGTGATCTCCGAGATTCTTGAAAAGAATCCCGAGCTCCACGGCATCGGCACGTACGAGTACGGCTGGTCCGACAAGAACGACGTCGGCGCCAACGCCCGCCGCGGCATCAACGACGAAGTGGTCCGGGACATCTCGGACAAAAAGAGCGAGCCGGAATGGATGCTCGACCTTCGCCTGAAGGGCCTGAAGTACTTCGACCGCAAGCCCATGCCCACCTGGGGTGCAGACCTCTCCGGCATCGACTTCGACAACATCAAGTACTTTGTGCGCTCCACGGAGAAGCAGGCCGCCACCTGGGAGGACCTGCCCGAGGACATCCGGAACACCTACGAAAAACTGGGTATTCCGGAAGCTGAGCGCAGCCGCCTGGTATCCGGTGTGGCAGCACAGTACGAGTCCGAGGTGGTGTACCACCAGATCCGTGAGGACCTGGAACAGCAGGGCGTCATCTTCCTGGACACCGACACCGCGCTGCGCGAACACCCGGAGATCTTCCAGGAGTACTTCGGCACGGTCATCCCGGTGGGCGACAACAAGTTCGCTTCGCTGAATACGGCCGTCTGGTCCGGCGGATCCTTCGTTTACGTTCCCAAGGGCGTCCACGTGGACATCCCGCTGCAGGCGTACTTCCGCATCAACACCGAGAACATGGGCCAGTTCGAGCGGACCCTGATCATCGCGGACGAGGACTCCTACGTCCACTACATCGAAGGCTGCACGGCTCCGATCTACACCTCGGACTCGCTGCACTCCGCCGTGGTGGAAATCATCGTCAAGAAGGGCGCCCGCGTCCGCTACACCACCATCCAGAACTGGTCCACCAACGTGTACAACCTGGTGACCAAGCGTGCCATCTGCGAAGAGGGCGCCACCATGGAATGGGTCGACGGCAACATCGGCTCCAAGGTCACCATGAAGTACCCGGCTGTGTACCTGGTGGGTGAGCACGCCAAGGGCGAGACCCTGTCCATCGCCTTCGCCGGCGCCGGCCAGCACCAGGACACCGGCTCGAAGATGGTGCACATCGCACCGAACACCAAGAGCTCCATCATTTCCAAGTCAGTCGCCCGTGGCGGCGGACGTGCTGCCTACCGCGGCCTGGTCCAGGTCCGCGAAGGTGCCAAGCACTCGGCCAACACCGTGCGCTGTGACGCGCTCCTGGTGGACACCATCAGCCGTTCTGACACCTACCCGTACATCGACATCCGTGAGGATGACGTGGTCATGGGTCACGAAGCAACCGTTTCACGGGTCAGCGAAGAACAGCTCTTCTACCTGATGTCCCGCGGCATGCGCGAAGACGAGGCCATGGCGATGATCGTCCGCGGCTTCATCGAGCCGATCGCCCGCGAACTCCCCATGGAGTACGCACTTGAGCTGAACCGCCTGATTGAACTGCAGATGGAAGGGTCCGTCGGATAACGATGACTGAAATCACTACTGAAAAGGCCCGCATCGGCGCCCCCTCAGCCCAGCCGTTCATTAACGGCTTCACCGAAGAAGGCGAAAGCCTGTCTCCGATCAACGCGGCAGCTTCGAAGGCACCCCTTGCCGGCGAAGCAGTCAAGCGCCATTCGCACGGCGGCGGCGTGGGCGTTCCGGACAGCTCGCGCGCCGGCCGCCTGACCTCCTACAAGCTGGCGGACTTCAAGCCGCTCACCGGCCTGGAGGAGGACTGGCGGTTCACCCCGCTCAAGCGCCTCCGCGGCCTCCACAGCGAGGTCCTGAAAGGTGCGGCCCCGTCCGTCACCGTCAGCGGCCCCGAGCAGGTCACCGTGGAGACCGTGTCCCGTGATGACAAGCGCATCGGGTCCGCCGGCATCCCGGAGGACCGTGTGTCCGCCAACGCCTGGGAGAACTTCAGCGAAGCCACCGTCCTGACCATCCCGGCCGAGTTTGAAGCCGGCACCGAGATCAACGTGGTCATCACCGGCCAGGACACTGTGGCAGCTGCCCAGCACCTGGTGATTGTGGCGCAGAAGTTCTCCAAGTCCGTGGTGGTCCTCGACCACCAGGGTTCGGCTGTTGTTTCGGAAAACATTGAAATTGTTGTCGAAGACGGTGCCGACCTGACGGTCGTCTCGCTCCAGGAATGGAACGACGACGCCGTCCACGCGTCCTCCCAGCAGGCAAAGATCGGCCGCGACGCCAAGCTCAAGCACGTCGTCGTCAGCCTCGGTGGAGACCTGGTCCGCGTCACGCCGTCGGCACGTTTCACCGCCCCCGGCGGCGAAGCGGAAATGCTTGGCCTGTACTTCGCGGACGCCGGCCAGCACCTGGAACAGCGGCTGTTCGTTGACCACGCGGTGGCCAACTGCACCTCCAACGTCCTGTACAAGGGCGCACTGCAGGGCCGCAACGCCCACGCCGTGTGGGTGGGCGACGTCCTGATCCGCAAGGAAGCCGAAGGCACCGACAGCTACGAGGCCAACCGGAACCTGCTCCTCACGGACGGCGCCCGCGCCGACTCCGTGCCGAACCTGGAGATCGAAACAGGCCTGATCAAGGGAGCCGGCCACGCCAGCGCCACCGGCCGGCTGGATGACGAGCACTTGTTCTACCTGATGGCACGCGGCATCCCGGAAGACGTTGCCCGCCGCCTGGTGGTCCGCGGCTTCCTGCACGAGATCATCCAGCAGATCAAGGTTCCCGCCCTCGAAGAGCGGCTGACCGACGCTGTTGAGCGTGAACTCGCCGTGACGAACAACTAGGCGGCCCGGAACACGATGACTGAACAGCCAAAGGGCGAGTTTGTCTGCAAGACGGATGAGATCCAGCTCAAGCAGGCCCTGCGGATCCTGATCGATGACTACCCCGTAGCCATCGTCAAGGATTCCATGGGCGAGATCCACGCCATCGGGGACACCTGCTCCCACGCGGACATTTCACTGTCCGAGGGCGAGGTTGAGGGATGCATGATCGAATGCTGGGGCCACGGTTCCCAGTTCGACCTGCGGAGCGGCGAGCCGCTCCAGCTTCCCGCCTACGATCCGGTACCGGTGTTCGCCGTCGAGATCCACGGCGACGAGGTCTATGTGGACTTCACGAACGTCCTCAACGGAGCAGAAGCCCCGAACTTCAGCTAGCAGCATCAGCCGTCAGCACGGCACACAGCAACAGAACCGAAACTTCCAGATACAGACCGCACCGCAGCCGGAGGGCACGGTGCAGAGGAGAACAAGATCTATGTCTACTCTTGAGATCAAGGACCTGCACGTCAGCATTGACACGGAGCAGGGCACCAAGGAGATCCTGAAGGGCGTCAGCCTGACCATCAAGACCGGTCAGACCCACGCCATCATGGGCCCCAACGGTTCGGGCAAGTCCACCCTGGCATCCACCATTGCCGGCCACCCGCGCTACAACGTCACCAGCGGAACCATCACGCTCGACGGCGAAGATGTCCTCGCCATGAGCGTTGACGAGCGGGCCCGTGCCGGCCTCTTCCTGGCCATGCAGTACCCCGTGGAGGTCCCCGGTGTCAGCATGACCAACTTCCTGCGCACTGCAAAGACCGCCATTGACGGCGAAGCACCCAAGCTGCGCACCTGGACCAAGGAAGTCAAGGACGCCATGGCGCAGCTGCGCATCGACGCCGACTTCGCCCAGCGCAACGTCAACGAAGGCTTCTCCGGCGGCGAGAAGAAGCGCGTGGAGATCCTCCAGCTGGAACTCTTCAAGCCGAAGTTCGCCATTCTGGACGAGACCGATTCAGGCCTTGATGTTGACGCCCTGAAGGTTGTCTCCGAAGGTGTGAACCGTGCCCACGAGACGGGCAACATGGGCACACTGCTCATCACGCACTACACCCGCATCCTGCGCTACATCAAGCCTGACTTCGTCCACGTTTTCGTTGACGGCCAGGTTGTTGAAGAAGGCGGCCCGGAGCTCGCCGACCGCCTCGAAGAAGAAGGCTACGACCGGTACGCCACTGGCGCCGGCGCAGCCACGATCGCCGCCTCACAGGCCTAGTAAGGACTTGCCATGACCGAAATCAATGCGGCCCGCACGGGCCTCGAGGATGTCGAAGAGGCACTCAAGGACGTCATCGACCCCGAACTCGGCGTAAACATCGTCGACCTCGGGCTCCTCTACGGCCTGAAGTATTCCGACGACGACGGCGCCCTGCTGATCGACATGACGCTCACCACGGCCGCCTGCCCGCTCACCGATGTCATCGAAGAGCAGGTCGGCAAGGCCCTGGATGGCGTTGTTGATGACTGGCGCCTGAACTGGGTATGGATGCCGCCTTGGGGTCCCGAGCGGATCACCGATGACGGCAAGGACCAGATGCGGGCCCTCGGCTTCAACATCTGACCTTCCGCCAGCGGAAATCCAAACACGTACGACGACGGCCGGTAACCTTCACAGCGAAGGTCACCGGCCGTCGTCGTTCCCCGCCGGCCCACCGATCCACCGGTGGGCGGAAATCAGAGTGTAGGGGCCGCGAAGGTGTCGCACTGGTTGATGTCGCCTGAGGTGTAGCCCTGGTAGAACCACTTCTGGCGCTGTTCGCTGGAGCCGTGCGTCCAGGCTTCGGGTGACACCCGGCCTGTGGCGGCTTCCTGGATACGGTCATCGCCCACTGCCGAGGCGGCTGACAGGGCATCTTTCAGGTCCTGTTCGGTCAGCGGTTCCAGGAAGGGCTGGCCGCCGTCGGGACCGGCCTGGGTGGTGGCGTAGCGCGTCCACAGACCGGCATAGCAGTCGGCCTGGAGCTCCACCCGGACGGCGCCCGATTCCGGGCCTTGCGGATCCTGCTGGGCCCGGTCGAGGTACCCCAGCACGTTCTGGACGTGGTGGCCGAACTCATGTGCCACTACATATTCCTGCGCCAGCGGCCCGCCGGAGGAACCGAACCGGTCCACCAGTTCCTGGAAGAAGCCGGGGTCGAAGTACGCGGTGGTGTCCGCCGGGCAGTAGAACGGGCCCACGGCGCTGGTGGCCGCACCACAGCCCGTATTGGTTCCCCCGGCGAAGATGACCGTTTCCGGTTGGGGGTACTGGACGTTGTAGTCCTTGAGGTAGGCCGGCCAGAACGCGTTAAGGCTGTTCACGGTTCCGGTGATCCGGCAGTCAAGCCGCGCGTCGGCGTCCGCACCGGTAGCGCAGGCGGGAGCGGTGCCCTGGCTTTGCTCTGCAGTACCGCCGCCGGTCAGGCCTTCAAGGAGGGCAGGGTTGACGCCGAGCAGCGCTGCGATCAGGAGGATAAGGCCGCCGCCGATGCCGCCGCCGATCTTGGCACCGCGGCCCATGCCGCGCCGGTCCTGCACCTGGGAGGGGTCCAGTTGGACATTGTCATTGAAGCTCATAAAGTCACAATAGCCTTTACGGGCGGTCCCTAGCCGAGCCCGGCCGGTAAAGTTGGGACGATGCCTTTTCTCGATAAGATCCAGCGTTGGGCCAACGAACGCCCCGACAACACCGCCGTTGTGGTGGCTGGCCGGCGGCTCAGCTGGGCTGACCTCCGCGACTCCGCCACAGGTGCCGTGCCCGCTTCGGCCGGCGTCACAGTCCTGGCGGAAACAAACTCCATTGACTTCCCGGTCCGGTTCGCCGCTGCCGTAGCCGGCGGACGCCAATGCGCAGTCCTGGACCCCGCCTGGCCCACGGCGCTGCATGAGGAAATTGTGCAGCGGCTGGAAGAGTCGGCGCAGCCTTTTCCGGTGTCCGGAGATGATCCGCTGGCTGACGGGCCGCCGGACTCGACATTCCTGATCGGTCTGACTTCCGGAACCACGTCTGTGCCGAAGGCCTTTACCCGGTCCCGGAAATCCTGGCAGCGTTCCTTCGAGGCATCCATAGAATTCTTCGGCCTCCGCCCGGACGACGTCACCCTTGCGCCAGGCCCGCTGGTATCGAGCCTGAACCTCTATGCCCTCGCAGAGTGCCTGTACGCCGGCTCCGAGTTCCAGACCCTGGAAAGTTTCGACGTCGGTGATGTCCACGCCGCCATCACGCACGACGGCGTCACCCGGCTGGTGCTGGTACCCACCATGCTGCGGCTGCTGAGCGAGCGTGGGCTGACCGGCTGCGTGGACGCCTCCGGAGTGAAAACAATCATCTGCGCCGGTTCCAAGCTCGATGCACGCACCCTCGAAGCCGCACGGCGCTGGGCGCCGAACGCCACCATCTTCGAGTACTACGGAGCCTCCGAACTCAGTTTTGTCTCCGGGGCCGGCCTTGCGGCCGGAGAGCCCCTGGACGCCGGCGGCACCGGGATCGGACATCCGTTCCCCGGCGTCGAGGTCAGGATCCTTGACGACGACGGGTCTGAACTGACCGCCGGCGAGGCCGGCAACATCTGCGTCCGCAGCGGCATGGTCAGCAACGGCTACCTGTGGGGTGACGACGGCCAGGCGCTCCGGTCCTTCGACGGCTGGTTCACTGTGGGAGACCAGGGCTACCTCGCGGACGGAGAACTGCACATCCTGGGCAGGCGTTCGGACATGATCCTGACGTCGGGTAAAAACGTCTATCCGCACGAGGTGGAGCTGGCCCTGGCCTCAATTCCGGGCGTCGCTGCAGCTGTGGCTGCCGGGATGGCGGACGATCTGCGCGGCCAGCGTGTTGTTGCCGGTGTGGTCCCGTCTCACGGCGGAATCACAGCGACCCAGCTCAAGGCCGGGCTCGAAAGCATCCTGCCCCGCGACAAACGCCCCCACCAATACTTTGCCCTGTCCGAACTCCCCACCACCGACCGCGGCAAAGTCAGCCGGAACATGCTGCTGGAGTGGATTGGCTCACGTGACCAGAGGGTACGGCACCTTGAACGCTGATCAGCTGCCGCCCGGCCGGCAGCCGGTGATCATCGCGGCCCGGCGGACGGCAATCCGCCGCGCGAACGGCGCGCTGAAAGACCTGCGTGCCCACCAACTGCTGGCACCGGTCCTGGCGCAACTGCTCGCTGAGAGCAACGTTCCGGCCGAAGCCATCACGGACGTGGTGATTGGCAATGCTGTGGGTGGCGGCGGTAATGTTGCCCGCCTTTCCCTGTTGGACGCCGGGCTTCCGGTCAGCGTGCCCGGCCTGACCGTGGACCGGCAATGCGGTTCAGGACTTGATGCCATTGCCCTGGCAGCCCGGCTGGTGGCCGCCGGCGGCAGCCCGATCTATCTCGCCGGGGGAGTGGAAAGCATCAGCACCGCACCGTTGCGCGCCCACCGGAACGACGACGGCGAACCTGACTTTTTCCCCCGCGCGCAGTTTGTGCCGCACAGCTTCGGGGACCCTGACATGGGTGTGGCCGCCGAGAACGTGGCAGCCCGCTTTGACATCAGCAGGGACCGGCAGGACGCCTTTTCGCTCGGAAGCCACCAACGTGCCGTCGCGGCGGGCAAAGCGGGATTGTTCGACGCCGAAATCACGCAGGTGGAAACGCCGGAGGGAAGCATCAG
>NZ_QAIQ01000399.1:296-760 GCF_003061105.1 Arthrobacter sp. HMWF013 | reverse complement strand
TTACCTCGGAATTGAGCCGGAAAGGGTCAACCTGGACGGCGGCGCACTGGCCCTGGGCCACGCCTACGGCGCATCAGGGGCTGTGCTGGTGACCCGGCTCCTGGCCCAGGCCCGGCGGGGCGGGGTCGACGGCGTCATGGCGCTGGCCCTGATCAGCATCGCCGGCGGCATGGGAACGGCCGCGCTGCTGCGTTACGAACGGATCGAGCAGCGGCGTTCCGGCGCTTGAGGGCCGCCGAAGCACGGAGAAGTCACCTTTCGATGGGGCGACCGTCCGTCAGTCCTCCGCCTCACCCAGTCCCCGTGCGGCCAACGCTTCACCTGTTTGGCGCGCGAACGCCACGGTGGTGATGAAGACGGGCAGGACCAGCGCGCGCGGGTTCCGTTCCAGTCCCCGTGCCCGGGCAGAGTCGCGGACGTCCGCGAAGGCGCCGGCGATGTAGGGGATGCTTCGGAGCAGGATT
>NZ_QAIQ01000399.1:0-286 GCF_003061105.1 Arthrobacter sp. HMWF013 | reverse complement strand
GCGGACGCAGCGTCCGCCGTCGTGATTACTTCGCTGGAGAGGGCCCGCGAGCTGGGCGCGGCGGACGGACTGCTGGTCCTGGCGACGGACACCGCGGGCGTGGAGCCACGGCTGCTGGGCATCGGCGCCGCGGTTGCTGCCGAGCGCCTGCTGGCGGCCGCAGGCCAGTCCGTGGCCGGTGTGGGCCTGGTGGAGTTCAATGAGGCCTTCGCGTCGCAGGCCCTCGCGTGCCTGGATTACCTCGGAATTGAGCCGGAAAGGGTCAACCTGGACGGCGGCGCACTGG
>NZ_QAIQ01000038.1 GCF_003061105.1 Arthrobacter sp. HMWF013 | reverse complement strand
GTGTACAAGGTGGCCCTGCCGCTGCACCCCGAGTACCGGACCATGCCGATGGTCTGGTACGTCCCGCCGCTCTCACCGGTGGTGGACCTGCTGCGCGACCAGGGGCACGACGGCGAGGACCACGGCAACCTCTTCGGCGCCATCGACGCCCTGCGGATCCCGGTGGAGTACCTCGCCGAGCTCTTCACCGCCGGGGACGCGGACCGGGTCACCGCCGTGCTGAAGAAGCTCGCCGCGATGCGCTCCTTCATGCGCGGCATCAGCCTCGGCAACGACCCCGATGATTCAATCCCGGAGGCGGTGGGGATGGACAGCCAGACCATGTACGAGATGTACCGGCTGATGGCCATCGCCAAATACGAGGAACGGTACGTGATCCCCAAGGCGCACGTGGAACAGGCCCACGACCTGGAGGAAATGGGCTGTTCGCTGGATTTCGACGGCGGACCGGGCATGCAGGATTCCTCACCGTTTGGTGAGGCCAGCGGCCGGCCCGTCCCGGTGGCGGTGGAAACCTTCAATGCCCTCCGGGACCGGCAGACCTCCGGCTCGGCACCGGGCGAGACGTCTCTGAGGGGCCGGGTGAACCTGCTGAACTGGGATGGCACCGGCGCACCGGCCGGGCTCTTCCCGGACAAGGGGCCCGAGCCGGGCACCCTGGCGGCGGCGGAGGATCAGCCGTGAGCCGCCGCCAACAGGTCCTCTACCTTGCGGCCGCCTGGTGCCTGTCCTACCCGAATGAAGACCTAATTGGCAGGGTCCCGCTGATGAGGGCTGCGCTGGACGAGTTTCCCGGCGCCAGCCGGGACTTCGCCGGAGTGCTGGACCTGCTGGAATCCTCGGAACCGATGGAGATCCAGGCCCACTACGTGCGCGAGTTCGATCTTGGCCGGCGCCACGCGCTGCACCTGAGCTACTGGACGGACGGGGACACGCGGCGCCGCGGCGAAGTCCTGGGCAGCTTCAAGAAGGCCTACCGGCAGAGCGACATCCTGGTGGACACCCACGGCGAGCTGCCGGACTACCTGCCCATGGTCCTGGAATACGCCGCCCTGGTGGACCTGAAAGCCGGGCGTGAGCTTCTGATCCGGTACCGGGCGAGCCTCGAAATGCTGAGGTTCGGGCTGCTCCGGGACGATCTTCCGCATGCCCGGATCCTGCAGGCCATCTGCGACACCCTGCCCGGGAAATCGCCGGCTGATGAACAGGCCGTCATGCGGATGGCCGGCTACGGCCCGCCCACCGAAGCAGTGGGGCTCGACCCCTACGATCCGCGCCTGCTGCCTGTGAAAGGGGCCTGAGAATGCTGACCTTCGAGACATTACCGATCCTCGAAACCGGGCCGGGCGCCGCCGTCGAACTTACCGCCTGGGACACCATCCTCTGGGGTGTCCTGCCGTACGTCATGGTGGTGGTGCTGGTGGGCGGCCTCATCTGGCGGTACAAATACGACCAGTTCGGCTGGACCACCCGGTCCTCGCAGCTGTATGAATCCCGGCTGCTGCGCATCGCGTCGCCGCTATTCCACTTCGGCCTCCTGGCCGTGGTTGCCGGGCACTTCTTCGGGCTGGTCATCCCGATGGCGTGGACACAGGCCGTCGGCATGAGCCAGGACTTCTACCACTTCAACGCCCTGTTCATTGGCGGCATCGCCGGGGTGGGGACCCTGGGCGGCATCCTCCTGCTGATCTACCGCCGGCGCACCACCGGGCCGGTTTTTATGGCCACCACCAAGAACGACAAGTTGATGTATGTGGTGCTCACTGCCGCCATTGTGTTCGGGCTGTGGACCACCCTGGCAAGCGTCTTTGAGGGGGAGCACGGGCACAACTACCGCGAAACCGTGGCTCCCTGGTTCCGCTCCCTGTTCATTTTCCAGCCGGACATCGCAGCCATGGCCGCGGCACCGTTCTCCTTCCACCTGCACACCCTGGTGGGCATGGCCCTGTTCGTGATCTGGCCGTTCACGCGGCTGGTCCACGCCTTCACCGCGCCGCTGCACTACCTGTTCCGGCCCTACATCGTCTACCGCTCCCGCGACAAGGACCAGGCCCGGGGGAGTGTGCCTGCAAGGCGGAAAGAGGGAGCCTCCGCGGCCCGCACCACCGGCACGGCTGCGCGCCGCGGCTGGTCCGCCGTCGGGACCCGCGACCGGGACACCCGGAACCGTTAGCCGCCATGCCCGCGGACAGAGGGAAACCGGACAGAGGAACCCCGGACAGAGAAAAGAGGAACCCAGTGGCCGGATCCGCCGCTTCAGCGCCGTCTGCCCCAGCCCCGCCCATTCCTGCGGGCCGGACGCTGAACCTCGTGCTCGCCACATCGGCTTCGGTAGTGGGCTTCTGGGCGTGGAACTCGGTGGCGACCCTCGGTTCGTTCTATACCCAGAACCTGCAGCTCAATCCAGCCGCCACGGGCGTACTGGTGGCCATGCCCGTGTTCGTCGGCTCGCTGGGCCGGATCGTCGTGGGCACCCTGACGGACAGGCACGGCGGCCGGGTCATGTTCACCTTCGTGCTGCTCGCGTCCATCCTGCCGATCCTGCTGGTCTCCGTGGGCGGCCTCCTGAACTCCTTTGCGCTGGTGCTGGGTGCCGGCCTGGTGCTCGGCGTCGCGGGGACCGTCTTCGCCGTCGGTATTCCCTTCGTCAGCGCCTGGTACGAGCCGTCCCGGCGCGGGTTCGCCACCGGCGTCTTCGGCGCCGGGATGGGCGGCACTGCGCTGGCGGCCTTCCTGAATCCCCGGCTCGTCGCCGCGATCGGCTACTTCCCCACACACCTGCTCATCGCGGGGATCCTCGCCGTGATGGCCGCCCTGGTCTGGTTCCTGATGAAGGAATCCCCGGGCTGGACACGCAGCAACGCCCCCGTCCTGCCCAAGCTCCTGGACGCTGCCAAAACACCCGTCACCTGGAAAATGTGCTTCCTCTATGCCGTGGTGTTCGGCGGATTCGTTTCCTTCGCCACGTACCTGCCCACCTACCTGCGCGATGTCTACAGCTTCGATCCCAGCGGTGCCGGCGCACGTACTGCCGGCTTCGCGCTCGCCGCCGTGCTGGCCCGGCCGGTGGGCGGGGTCCTGGCGGACAAATTCGGTTCCAAACCGGTAGTGCTCACCTCTTTGGCCGGGGTTGCCGTGCTCGCCTGGGTGGTGAACCTGCGGCCCGACGGCGAGGTCCCCGCCGGACTGACGTTTGTGGCCATGGCTGCCGCGCTGGGTCTGGGAACAGGAGGGGTGTTCGCCTGGGTTGGTGTGCTGGCACCCGCCGGGAAGGTGGGCAGCATCAGCGGGGTGGTCAGTGCCGCGGGCGGGCTGGGCGGCTACTTTCCGCCGCTGGTAATGGGTGCCACCTATGACGCCGCCACCCGCAGCTATTCGATCGGCCTGCTGCTGCTGGTTGCCACCGCCCTGGTGGCCCTGGTCTTCACCGCTGTGGTCCTGCGGGGTCCATCCAAGACTGTCCACGTGGCGAAAGCCTGACGTGGTGACTGGCCTAACCGGCCAGCACCACAGCGATACCGAGCGCTCCCAACACGATCCCCGCAAAGGCGGTCCACAGCACTGCGGAGGTGTCGGCGTCGACCTTTTCGCGCACGATTCCCCGTGCGCTGGCACGGTACCGGCGCCGCTGCGTCAGGTAGATGGCCAAGGCGGCGCCGGCGGACACGGCAAAGAGAAGCAGGATCGGCAGGCCGTGGTGGGGGAGCCAGCGGAGGAAAATGGCGCTGACCGTCACCAGCGCCAGCATGGTGCGGCCCCAGGCCAGCGTGGTCCGTTCCGGCTGGAGCCCGGGATCGCCGTGGGTGGCAGCGGCAGACACGTCTCAGCGCCAGAGAACGGACACGACGACGACGGCGGCGGCCAGCGCGCCCGCACCGGCCAGCAGCGGCACGATCAACGGCAGCGGCAAAGGAGTGCTGTTTCGCATGCTCCGCTCAACACGGATCCAGCGCACCGCTGCGCCGCCGCTCAGCAGCATCCCCAGCAGAAGCAACAGCACCGCGAGGACCTTGCGGACCGGCTCCGGAAACAGGTCTGAGGTGAAAGCTTCAATGGCGATGCCTCCCGCCAGGAGCGCCAGGGAGGTCCGGATCCAGGCGAGGAAAGTGCGTTCGTTGGCGAGGGTGAAGCGCGGGTCCGGTTCCGTCCCGCCGGGCAGCAGCCGTTCGGCCAGCTTCCCGCGCGGCGGCGTGGGACCTTCGGGCGGCGTCTGGTTGCTGGGCACGGGGACAGCTTAGCCGGGGGTCAGATGGTCCGCGACACGATGGTGCCTGGCGGCGCTGGGAAACAGGGGGGAATGCGGGCGGGGCTCTGGAGGTTGGCCCTGACATGCAACGCATCGGATTTCTGTCCTTCGGCCATTGGGGTCCCGGCCAAGGCTCCCGCACCAGGACGGCCGGGGAGGCCCTGCTGCAAGGCATCGAGCTGGCCGTTGCCGCCGAGGAAATCGGCATGGACGGCGCCTTCTTCCGGGTGCATCACTTTGCCCGTCAGCAGGCGTCCCCCTTCCCGCTCCTGGCTGCGATCGCCGCGCGGACCAGCCGGATCGAACTGGGCACCGGCGTCATCGACATGCGTTACGAGAATCCGCTGTATATGGCCGAAGAGGCTGCCGCCACGGATCTGATCAGTGGCGGACGGCTGCAGCTCGGCATCAGCCGCGGGTCACCCGAGCCGGCGCGCAACGGAGCCGCGGCGTTCGGGTACACACCGGAGGCGGGGGAAACTGACGCAGACATGGCCCGCCGCCACACGGCCCGGTTCCGGCAGGCCATCAGCGGCGCCGGTGTGGCGGAGGCCGATCCGCGCTACGCAGGATCCGTCCACGGCCTGCTGCCGGTCCAGCCTCAGTCGGCAGGGCTGGACCAACGGATCTGGTGGGGGGCCGGGAGCCGGAACACCGCTGTGTGGGCGGCCGGACTGGGGATGAACCTGATGAGTTCCACCCTGCTCACCGAGGACACCGGCGTGCCGTTTGACCAGCTTCAGGCAGAGCAGATCCAGCTTTTCCGCGAGGCATGGACCGCTGCCGGGCACACTCACCAGCCGCGGGTCTCGGTCAGCCGCAGCGTCCTTCCCATCGTGGACGAGGAAGACAGCCGCTATTTCGCCGGCAGCGCCCTGCGGGACGCCCGGGACCAGGTAGGGATCATCGACGGCGTGACGGCACGGTTTGGCAAGAGCTACGTGGGCGAACCTGACGCGCTGGAAGAGCAACTCGCAGCCGATGCCGCTGTCCAGGCCGCGGACACTTTGCTCCTCACCGTCCCCAACCAGCTAGGCGTCGATTTCAATGCCAAGATGCTCGGAAACATCGCCCGCCACATAGCCCCTGCCTTGGGCTGGGCGCCTGCCGGATCAGCGGAACAGGGACCCGCTCCGTCACGCTGAAAACTCTGCTGGGTGTTCCGGGCCGGAGGGAATATTCTTACAGTGCCGGGTATTTGTTGGCCGGCCCACCATGGCCAGAGAGGCACCCATGTCCGAGAAGCTCCACCTTGACCCTGAAGACGAATTCCCGGACGACCTCAGCACCCTTCCCGACGGGGCGTTGCAGGTTCTGGACAGCCAGGTCCAGCGTCAGCTTGATTACGAGTACGTAAGGGAAGGTGAGCCGAACCCCGAGACCGAGTTCAGGCACCACGACCTGGACGCGGAATTCCAGGAGCGGGACATCCGCTGAATAATCATCAGCATGCTTAGTGATATTGGGTAAGGTAGGAACTATTCTTCAGTCACAGCCGTTAGGCTTATAGCGGCTGGGGGGTCAAAATGCCACCACTACACAGCGTGACTGCGGAACGGTCAGGAGAGAGAAATATGGCTCGCGCCGCTATAGGTATAACTGCATGATCCGGCTACGCCAGCTGGCCCAAGCCGCCACGGTCCTGACCACACCGCTCTCGCCCGAAGATATTCTGGCGCTCTTCAACCCTGTCTTCTCGGCGCGCCAGCTGCGCGGCGTCGTGACCCGCGTTGTGCAGGAAACGGCCCAGTCGGCCACCATCTTCTTCCGCCCCGGCCGCGGCTGGCACTCCCACCTGGCCGGCCAGTGGGCGCGCATCGGCGTCGAGCTTGACGGCGTCAGGCACTGGCGCTCATATTCCCTGAGCGCCCCCGCCGGCACGGATCCCGCCATCACCGTTACGGACGTCGGAGCCGTTTCCGGAACGCTGGTCCGCACCACCAAACCGGGCGATGTCCTTTTCCTTGCTCCTCCCCAGGGTGATTTCATCCTCCCCGAGCACCCCCGGCCCTTGCTGATGGTCACCGCCGGAAGCGGCATCACTCCGGTGATGTCCATGATCCGCACGCTTGTCCCACGGCGCCCGGACGCCGACGTCGTGCTGGTCCATTCCGCACGGACACCCGGCGACAGCCTCTTCCGCGAGGAACTGGCCGAGCTGGCTGACCAGTTCCCGAATTTCCGGCTGGCCCACTGGTACACCGGCGAGCAGGGCCGCATGGACCTGACCAACACCGCCGAACTGGACGAGATCTGCCCCGACTGGAAGGAACGGGCCGCCTACGCCTGCGGACCGGACAGCTTCCTGGACGACGCCGAGGCCCTGTGGAAGCAGGCCTCCCTCACCGCCGGTGCCCCGGGATCCGATGTTGCCGTCGCCGGCGACCCCGGAAACCTCATGATCGAACGGTTCAACACCGCCTTCGCCGGCGGTGTGGGCCACGACGGCGGCCTGGTCACCTTTGAGGCATCGGACCGGGAAGTCGAGGCCGACGGCGACACTCCGCTGCTCGACGTCGGCGAGGACAATGGGGTGCTGATGCCCAGCGGCTGCCGCATGGGCATCTGCCACAGCTGCCTTACACCCCTTCTGGCCGGACAGGTCCGTGATCTTCGCACCAACGAGGTCCACGGCGAACCCGGCGAACTAATCCAAACGTGTGTCTCGGCAGCCGCCGGACCCGTCAACCTCGAAATCTGAGGAGCAATCACCGCATGTCAGTAGTTTCAGCAGCAAAAGCCACCTCCACCGGCACGTCAAGGACGCGCCCCGGGGCACTGGCAGAATCCGGCAGCCCTTCGGTCCGCCCTCCGGCAGCAGCACACCTGACTGACGAGCAGGTTGCGGAGATGGGCCGGGAGCTCGATGCCATCCGCGACGAGATCCTCGCCAAACGCGGTGCAACCGATGCCGCGTACATCCGGCGGTTGATCAAGGTCCAGCGCGGCCTGGAGATTTCCGGCCGGGCAGCGCTGCTGGTCAGCAAGAACAAGGCCGCCTGGGTCACGGGCACCACGCTCCTGAGCCTGGCCAAGATCCTTGAAAACATGGAAATCGGACACAACGTGCTCCATGGCCAGTGGGACTGGATGCGGGACCCGGACATCCACTCCACCACGTGGGAGTGGGACTTCGTCACGCCGTCGCGCTCGTGGCAGCACACCCACAATGACCTCCACCACCGCTGGACCAACGTGGTGGGCAAGGACAACGACGTCGGATACAACCTCCTGCGCATGGACGAGGCCCAGCCGTGGGTGCCCATGAACCTGGGCAACCCGCTCTACAACGCGATCCTGGCGCCCCTCTTCGAGTGGGGGATCGCCATCTACGACCTCGAGCTCACTGAGTTCAAGGAGGGCAAGAAGTCCAAGGAAGCCATGCTCAAGGACCTCAAGGCCCTGGGCAAGAAGGTGGTCACCCAGTTCACGAAGGACTACGCAGCCACCCCGGCAGTGGCCATGCTCACCGGTTCCGGCAAGCAGGCGCTCTACGGAACCCTCACCGCCAACGCGGTCCGCAACGTCTGGGCGCACGCTGTCATCTTCTGCGGCCACTTCCCGGAAGGAACGGACACGTTCACCGAGGAAATGGTGGAAGGTGAAACGCGCGGTGACTGGTACGTCCGCCAGATGATCGGCTCCGCCAACATCTCCGGCTCCAAGTTCATGCACCTGATGACCGGCAACCTCTCACACCAGATCGAGCACCACCTCTTCCCGGACCTGCCCTCCAACCGGTACGCCGAAGTGGCTCCCCGGGTCCAGGAAATCTGCCAGCGGTACGGCCTGAAGTACACCACCGGACCCATCTGGAAGCAGGTTGGTTCCACCTGGGCAAAGGTCTTCAGGCTGGCGCTGCCGCCGAAGGCCGCGAAGGCCTGATCTAAAACAGCACAGCAATAAAAAAGTGGAGTGGCCGGGCAAAATGCCTGGCCGCTCCACTTTTTTGTCGTGCCCTTTAGGCGAGGGAGAGGAAGAGCTTCTCCAGTTCCTTCTTGTCCATGGTGGTGTCCTCACGGACGATGCACTGCTCCAGGCCGCTGGCGATGATGGCAAACCCGGCCCGGTCCAGGGCTTTGGAGACGGCTGCCAGCTGCGTGACGATGTCCTTGCAGTCCCGGCCCTCCTCCAGCATCCGCGTGACGGCGGCGAGTTGGCCCTGGGCCCGTTTGAGGCGGTTAACCACAGGGGTCAGTTCAGTCGAATCAAGTTGCATGGGGTCTCCAATGGTTGCGGTCCTGGGCTCAACTATATACCCACCGGGGTGTTTTGACTACCCCCGGGGGTATCTGTAATACTCGGTGGGGTATTCATCCTTACGTTGAGAGGCCATCCATTGACTTCCCCTTCCACCACCACAGCCGTCACTGCACTTGCTCCGGAAACGCTTCGCAGCTGGGTCACCGAGCACCAGGATCTCGTGGTGATTGACGTGCGCTCGGCCGCCGAATTCGAGTCCATGCATATCCGCGGCTCCTACAACGTGCCCCTGCCGCTGCTGTCCGAGCACACCGACGAACTCGCCGCCCGCCTGGGCAGCCGGGTGGTCCTCGTCTGCCAGTCCGGGGCCCGTGCCGAGCAGGCACGCCAGCGCCTCGGCAAGTCCGGCATTGACACGGCCCACGTGCTTACCGGCGGTGTGCCGGGCTTCGCCGCCGCCGGCGGTGACGTCGTCAAGGGCAAGGACCGCTGGGACCTGGAGCGCCAGGTCCGCCTCGCCGCGGGATCCCTGGTGGTCCTGGGCCTGGCCGGCGGCAAGTTCGTTTCCCCGAAGATCCGGACCCTCGCCGGCGTGATCGGCGCCGGTCTTACATTCTCCGCGGCCACCAACACCTGTGCCATGGGGCAGGCCATCTCCGCGATGCCGTGGAACAGGTCCACCAAGGAACCCACGCGCGAAAGTGCCATCCTGGCCCTCCCGGTCAGTGCTGATGTGAACGCCGAGGCCAAAGCCTCATGACCGTAACCCTGCTCCTCGTTCTTGCGCTGTCGGTGGTCATCGGGCTCTCGCTCGGTGTCCTCGGCGGCGGCGGATCGATCCTGACCGTGCCGATCCTGGTCTACGTGGCAGGGTTCGAAGCCAAGGAAGCCATCGCGGCCTCCCTGTTCGTCGTGGGCGTCACTTCTGCCGTGAGCGTGTTCAGCCACGCCCGCGGGGGCAGGGTGATGTGGCGGACAGGACTGATCTTCGGCGCGGCCGGCATGGCCGGCGCGTTCGTCGGCGGCCTGCTCGGCGGCCACATCCCCGGCCAGATCCTGCTTGTCGCCTTCGCCGTCATGATGGTGGCCACCTCGGTGGCCATGCTTCGCGGCCGGAAGAAAAAGTCCGACGCCGATGCGCCAGTCAAGCACGAACTGCCCCTTGGCAGGGTGCTGCTGGACGGCGCCGTGGTGGGTCTCGTGACCGGCCTTGTCGGTGCGGGCGGCGGCTTCCTGGTGGTTCCGGCCCTGGCGCTCCTGGGTGGCCTGCCGATGTCGATTGCCGTGGGTACGTCGCTGGTGGTCATCGCGATGAAGTCCTTCGCCGGGCTCGCCGGATACCTCACCACGGTGCAGCTGGACTGGGGCATCACCCTCGGTGTAACCGCAGCAGCCATCGTGGGCACCGTCATCGGCTCCAGGCTGGCAGGCCGCATCCCGGAAGCCGCGCTCCGCAAGGCCTTCGGCTGGTTCGTCCTGGCCATGGGAACGTTTGTCCTGATCCAGCAGGCTCCGGCAGACCTGCGCTGGTTCATCGCCGCCGGCGTCGCAGCCCTCACCGCAACCACCGCCGGCATCTGCTGGTTCTTCATCAGCTCCTGCCCCCTGCGCAACCGCGCCGGCCGCCGCAGCAAAGTCCCCTCACCCGCCTGAACCAACCACCCCTACCCAAGGAGAACCCCATGGGCCTCATCAGCTCCCTGAAAAAAGCCTTCAGCAAGCCCTACAAATCGGTCTCAGTAGCTGAGGCCAAGGACCTCCTGTCCTCAGGCGCCGCGCTGATCGATGTCCGCTCGGCCCAGGAATGGCGCTCCGGACGGGCGCCCCAGGCCAAGCACATCCCGCTGGACCGGCTGCAGACCAGCACCGCCGGAATCAACAAGAACAAGCCCGTGATCGCCGTCTGCGCATCCGGGGTCCGCTCCGCGTCAGCGGCCCGCCTCCTCGCCTCCCAGGGGTGCCAGGCCTACTCCCTGCGTGGCGGCATGGGCGCCTGGCGCTCGGCCGGCGAGCCCGTCCGCTAGCAGCAGCACACTATTTCGAAGGAGAATCCAATGGCTGAAATCACCATCACCGAAGCCGAACAGCGGCGCGCCAGCGCCTGCATCCTCGATGTCCGCGAGGACTTCGAGGTCGAGGACGGCATGATCCCCGGCGCCCTCCACATCCCCATGGGCCAGCTGCAGGCACGCCTGTCCGAACTGGACCCCGCAGTCCCCGTCATCGCGGTCTGCCGCAGCGGCAACCGTTCAGCCCGCGTGGCTGATGCCCTCAACGGGGCCGGCTTCTCGGCGGACACCATGGCCGGAGGCATGATCGCCTGGACACGCGCCGGCCTCCCCACCACCTGAGCACCTACCGGCCCAGCCGCCACGCACCCAAGACAACTCCCGAAAGGACACGAAAGACGATGGCAACCATCGACGTCACCGAACAGAGCTTCGCCGAAACCCTGGAGAACAGCGAGATCGTCTTCGTTGACTTCTGGGCAGCCTGGTGCGGACCCTGCCGCATGTTCGCCCCCACCTACAGCGCAGCCGCCGAAAGGCACCCGGACATCACGTTCGCCAAGGTGGACACCGAAGCAGAACACGCCCTCGCCGCAGCGGCGGGCATTACCTCCATCCCCACCGTCATGGCCTTCAAGGACAAGACCCTGGTCTTCTCCCAGCCCGGAGCCCTCAATGCCACCGGACTCGAAGAGGTCATCACGGGCGTCAGGAATCTGAACATGGACAAGCTCCGGGCCAATGCGGCACAGCAGGCCTGACGCCGGATCCGCCGCAAAACCGAGACGCAGATATCCCCACTTGCCGGATACCCCCTAGGGTATTAATATTGTTACAGAGCACATCCCCCACCCCTTTCACGAAGGAGAGCACCAAATGCTTATCGAGCGCATTTACGATGAAGACCTCGCCCAAGCCAGCTACTTCATCGGCTGCCAGGCCAAGAATGAAGCCGTTGTGGTCGACGGCCGCCGCGACATCGCGGTTTACCAGGATCTGGCCGAGAAAAACGGCATGAAGATCGTTGCTGTCACCGAGACGCACATCCACGCCGACTACCTCTCCGGCACCCGCGAACTGGCCGCCGCTACCGGCGCGAAAATCTACCTCTCGGGTGAAGGCGGACCGGACTGGCAGTACGGGTTCGACGGCGAACGGCTGTACGACGGCGACAAGATCACCTTGGGCAACATCAACATCCAGGCAGTGCACACCCCCGGACACACCCCGGAACATCTGTCCTTCCTGGTCACCGACGGCGCGTTCAGCGACCAGCCCGGGTACCTGCTGTCCGGCGACTTTGTCTTCTCCGGTGACCTCGGCCGCCCTGACCTGCTCGACGAAGCGGCCGGCGGCGTCGATACCCGGTTCGTGGGAGCCAAGCAGCTCTTCGCCAGCCTGCGGGACAAGTTCCTGACCCTGCCGGACTACGTCCAGGTCCACCCCGCCCACGGCGCCGGCAGCGCCTGCGGCAAGGCCCTCGGCGCGATCCCCTCCTCCACCGTGGGCTACGAGCGGCTCTACGCCTGGTGGGGCCCCTACCTCCCCGCCAACGACGAGCAGGGCTTCATCAACGAACTCCTTGAAGGCCAGCCCGACGCCCACGCCTACTTCGGCCGGATGAAGCGTGAAAACCGTGAAGGCCCGGCCGTCATGGGCGAGCGTACGCCGCTGCGGGAGCTGGACAACGCGGAGGTTGCCAAGGACCTGGCTGCGGACAAGGTCACTTTCATCGACACCCGCTCCAACAGCGAAGTCCCCGAAGGCACCGTCACCCGCTCCCTGAACGTCCCCGCCGGCAAGTCAGTGGCCAGCTACGGCGCCTGGGTGGTCAACCCCGAAACGGACAAGAACCCACTGGTACTGCTGGCCGCGGACCAGGAACAGGCCATGGACATGTGGGACCACCTGGTCCGCGTCGGCATCGACAACGTTGCCGGCTACCTCACCAGCCTCGACGGGCTCCCCACGGCAACCCCGAAGCTCATCCAGCCCGCCGACCTGGCAGGCTTCGACGCGGCAATGGTCCTGGACGTCCGCAACCGCACTGAGCACGCCGCCGGGCACATCCCCGGTTCCTACCAGCTCAGCGGCGGCCGGGTCATGTGGCACCTGGATGAACTTCCCACCGAAGGCACCATTGTGACCTACTGCCAGAGCGGTGTCCGGAACTCGGTAGCAGCCAGCGCGCTGCGCCGCGCCGGGTACGACGTCGTCGAACTCGACGGCAGCTACGCCGCCTGGGCCGCCTGGCGGCAGGCGCGCGAATCCGTGGCCAGCAGCTAAGCAGAGGAGAGATGACCTTGATTGCACTGGGACTGCGCCAGAACCTGGCGCAGTTCCTGCTGCTTGTGGCCGTCAACGCGCTGGTGGGCGGCACCCTGGGACAGGAGCGCACGGTGCTGCCGCTGCTGGCCGGGCAGGTGTTCCACCTGGACCTTTACACCAGTGCGCTGACGTACATCCTGGCATTCGGTGTGGCAAAAGCGGCCACGAACTACTTCGCAGGCACTTTGTCGGACCGGTATGGCCGCAAACCGGTCCTGGTAGCCGGGTGGCTGATTGCCCTCCCTGTCCCGCTCCTGTTGATCTTCGGGCCGTCCTGGGGCTGGATCGTCGCAGCCAACGTGGTGCTGGGCATCAGCCAGGGCCTGACCTGGTCCACCACGGTGATGATGAAGATGGACCTCGTGGGTCCCGAACGCCGCGGTTTGGCCATGGGCCTCAATGAGGCGGCAGGCTACCTCGGAGTTGCCGGTACGGCGCTTGCCACCGGCTACATCGCCGCCACCTACGGGCTGCGGCCGGGACCATTCCTGCTTGGCGCGGCCTTCATCGCCGTCGGGCTGGGGCTGTCCGTCCTGACCATCCGGGAAACGCACCACCACGCCAAGGCCGAAGCCGCCACCCACGTTTCCGTTCACGCGGGAACAGAGGCCGGGCTGAGCAGCCGCGAGGTTTTCACGCTGACAAGCTTCCGCGACAAGTCGCTGTCTTCCGTCAGCCAGGCGGGCATGGTGAATAACCTCAACGACGGCCTCGCCTGGGGGCTGTTCCCTGTCCTGTTCGCCACGGCAGGGCTCAGCATTGAACGCATCGGCATCCTCGCCGCCGTCTACCCGGCCGTGTGGGGCGCCGGGCAACTGGTCACCGGCGCCTTGTCGGACCGGATCGGCCGCAAGCCCCTGATCGTCGGCGGCATGATCGTCCAGGCCGCGGCACTGGCCATGGTGGCTGCCGGCCAGGACTTCGGAATCTGGCTGGCTGCTGCCATTCTGCTCGGTGCCGGAACGGCCATGGTCTACCCCACCCTGCTCGCGGCGATCGGCGACGTGGCGCACCCGCACTGGCGGGCACGCTCAGTGGGCATCTACCGGCTGTGGCGCGATGGCGGTTTCGCCGTCGGCGCCCTCCTGTCCGGGATCACCGCAGACGCGTACGGCATCCCGGCAGCCGTGGGCGTTGTCGCGGCACTCACCGCGGCGTCCGGCGTTCTGGTGGCCGTGCGCATGCGCGGCACGGACCACCACCCCGCGGCCTCCGCTGCCCCCGCAGCCGGGTGACCCGGCTTACGAGGACTGTTTCTTCAAGAACGCGAGCAGGGCTGCATTGACCTCCGCAGCGTGTGTCAGCAGCAGGCCGTGAGGGGCGCCGTCGATCTCCACATAGTCAGCGGACGGCAGGGCTTTGGCAAACCTGCGGCCGGTGGCGTCGATGGGGAGGATATTGTCCGCGGTGCCGTGCAGGATGAGGGTGGGAACATCGATCTTCGGGATGTCCGCGCGGAAGTCCGTCAGCCACGTGGGCTGGGCAGCGATCGAAGCTGTGGCTCCTGAAACAGAAGCAATATTCCAGCTTGCCCTGACCGCTTCCTCACTGAGCCGCGGGGTGCCCAGGAAGGTATCGGAGTTATAGAAGTTCTTGAAGAATTCGGTGAAGAAAGCGTAGCGGTCTGCCGTCACTGCTTCGGTCAGCCCGTCGAAGACTTCCTGCGGCACACCTTCAGGGTTGTCGTCGGTTTTCAGCAGGAACGGCTCCAGCGATCCCAGGAACGCTGCGCGCGCAACCCGGGCGGTCCCGTAAGTGCTCATGTAGCGGGCCAGTTCACCCGTGCCCATCGAAAAGCCCACCAGCACCACGTTGTTGAGGTCCAGCGTTTCCACGAGGGTCTTGAGGTCCGCCGCGAAGGTGTCGTAGTCGTAGCCTTTGGTGGTCTTGCTGGACTTTCCGAACCCACGGCGGTCGTAGGTGATCACCCGGTAGCCCGCGTCCAGAAGTGCTGCTGTCTGCTTTTCCCAGGAGGAACCGTCCAGCGGGTAGCCGTGGATCAGGACTACGGGCTGGCCGCTCCCGTGGTCCTCGTAGTAGAGCTCAATCTCGGTGCTGTTCTCGGTTCCAACGGTGACGAATGCCATCTCTGAGGTCCTTTCGAAGCTTCGGAATCACGTTCCGGGCGCAAGGCAATGTCCGCACCCGGCATCCCTTACTCTAGGGAACGCCCGGCGCGGCACCAAGGACCTGGCTACTGCGAGGGTTGCGGAAGCACGCAGTCCACCTGCGGATTCACTCCCACATAGTTCAGCGGCCCGGCGATGATGGTCACGGCCACCGTCCCGGCCTCTGCGCAGGAGCCCGGCGCCCCGCCGAAGTAGCCGCGTTGCCAGGCGGCCAGTCCGCCGATGATCAGCCAGATGACTATCAGTGCTCCGAGAAACTTCATGGTTTCCTCCAATGGCCGCGGCCGCCTGTGCGTTCAATTATGCGCCGTTAACCGGAATTCAGACAGCACCCCGCCCCCGGACGCTCTCGCACTTAATGTGGGTTAATTCTCAACGCTCTCTCACTTGATGCAGGAAATCGGCAGACCCTCTCTCACTTTCCTGAGACGAGTGAGAGAGGGTTCGCCAAATGTCCGCATTAAGTGAGAGAGCGTCGGGGAAAAACCTGCGGTAGGTGAGAGAGCATCGGGGAAAAACCTGCGGTAGGTGAGAGAGCGTCGGGGAAAAACCTGCGGTAGGTGAGAGAGCGTTGGAAGGGGGGCTAGCGGCGGCCGCCGAAGCCGCCTCCGCCGCCCATGCCCTCGGCGGTGTACTCGCCGGCGGTTACGGTGCTGACCTGGTCGGCTCCGTCCAGGGAACCTTCACCGATGCCGGCGCTGACCGTGGCGGTGCCGCCGGTGTAGACGGTGTATTCCTCACCCTCGGTGATGGCGGCTGAAGAGAACACCAGCGAGGCCGTGGCCTTGGTGGTGACAAACGCGCCCACCACAGTGCCTGCGGAGTCGGCGATCTGCACCACGGTGCCTGCCGGAACGGTTGATCCGAGCGTTACCTGCACACCGGACTGCGTCGAGGAGGTGCCCGGGGTGACCACCATGCCCGCGCTTCCGGCGGCCGCCACGGTTCCGCCGGTGACGGTGAGTTCGCCGTTGACGTCCAGGGCTCCGTTGCCTGAGTTGGTGGGGCCGTTGACCACCACGGTGCCGCCGGAGATGCTGGCGTTGCCGTTGGAGTCCAGGCCATCGCCCTGGGAGTTGATGGTCAGGGAGCCGCCGCTGATTTCCACGGTGTAGTCGCCCACGGCCATTTCGCCGCCGCCCATCCCGCCGCCGGTGGTGGCGGTGGAGGACCCGCCCGAGGCGTTCACGCCGTCGTCGTTCGCGGTGATGTTGGCCGTTCCGCCGGTCACCACGATGTGCTGGGCCTCCAGGCCCTCTTCCGATTCCTCGACCGTGGTGGCGCCGGCCGCGATGGTCAGGGTGTTGAAGGCCTTGATGCCGTCGTCCACGGCGCTGACGTTCAGGGTGCCGCCGTTGATGAGGACCCAGCCGCGGCCTTCGTCCTCCTCGTTGTCCGATTTGAAGCCGTCGTCCCCGGCGGTGACCTGGTAGGCGCCGTCCAGGAGCACGGCGTAGTCCTTGCCCACGATGCCGTCGTCCATGGCGTCCACGGTGACGTTGCCGGCGGCCAGCACCAGGCCGTCCTTGGAGGAGATGCCGTCATTGAAGTTGCCTTCCACGGTCAGCGAACCCGTGCCGGCGATGGTGAGATCGGCCTGGGAGTAGAGGGCGGCGTTCGGGGCGTCCTCGGCGGTGTCCGCGTAGGTGGCGGCGTCGCTGAGCGCGTTGGACGTGCCGTCCGCCAGGTACACAATGGCCTCGTTCGCGCTCTGCACCACAAAGGGCGAGCCGGTGGAGCTGGAGATTTCAGCGCCGTCGAGGATGATGCGGACCACGTCCTCTTCGCCGGCGGCCACCACTACCTGGCCGTCGGACAGCGAGCCGCTGAGCCGGTAGGTGCCTGCGGCACTGATGGTGACGGTATCGCCGTCGATCGTGACGGCGTCCGACGTCGAGCCGGGGGCCACGCTCGATGCGCCGTCCGCCAGGGTCACGGCTACTTCGGCTGCCGCATCCCAGGTGAGGTCATCGGCGTCGTAGTGCGTATCTGCGGCGAGTGTGTCCAGCGATACTGCGGCCTGGGCGGTGCCGGATGTGGCCGAGTTGCCGGACGAGCTGCTGCTGGAAGTGCTGCCCGTGATGGACGTTCCCGTGGTGGTCGGAGCGGTGGCACAGCCGGCCAGGCCGATGGCGAGGGCGAGGGCAGTGACGGAGAGTGCGGAGCGGAAGCGGTTCATGGTGTGTTCCTTCGATGTATTGGGGGGGTGGAGGGTGTCAGGCGGCGGGGCGGAGGTTCATGGAGCGGCGGAGGGTGCGGTTCCAGCGGTTGGCCGGCAGTTCCGGGCAAAGCGCCGCCATGCCGGTGGCGAACTTGGAGATCCGGGAGGGCCGGACTCCGTGGGCCCAGAGGTGCTGGTCCAGCGGGCCGGCGGCCGAACCGGATTTGGTTTCCAGGATCACTGCGCCATCCAGCATCCAGGCCTGCTCGCCGGGGCGCTGCCAGGTGACGCCGGTATCGATGGTGGCGCGGCTGCCGGATTCCGGCAGGTAAAGCGTGGTGCGGTGGTAGCGGGTTTCGAGCACCGGTCCGAGGGATCCGGCAGGCGCTCCGCCCACCGCCGCGGCGAGCGTTTCGTGGACGTAGTCCAGGCCCTCTGCCGTCAGGTGCGCCCGGTCGGCAAGATCGTAGGGGATACGTTCCTTGACCGTGGCCTCGCGGGCGCCTTCGGTCTTGACCTCCAGGAAACTGATGGCGCTGTCCACATACGTCCTGGTCCGCACCTTGTAGCGGCGGCGCCGGCCGTGGGCTGCCAGGAGATAGCTGTCCAGTTCCGCGGTGTCGAAGTAGACCGAGTCGTAGGCGAAGCAGATGCAACCGTCCATCTCCAGGACCCGGAGCTCTGCATCAAACGTGGCCAGGAGTTCCTGAGCCAGGGCCTCGGGAACCACGTACTTGCGGTCCACCCGGGTCTGCAGCGCGGCTTCGGCGTTCAGCTCTTCGAGTCCTACGGTGGGCCGCCGGCGGAGGATGCTGACGACGCCGGCGCCTGCGGGGGCGCTCATGCCGCACCGGCCTGGGAG
>NZ_QAIQ01000398.1 GCF_003061105.1 Arthrobacter sp. HMWF013 | reverse complement strand
GTTGCGAACATCCTCAACCCCGCCGGCGAGTTCGTCATCGGCGGACCTGTGGGCGACGCCGGCCTGACCGGACGCAAGATCATCGTTGACACCTACGGCGGAATGGCCCGCCACGGCGGCGGCGCGTTCTCGGGCAAGGATCCGTCCAAGGTGGACCGGTCGGCCGCCTATGCCATGCGCTGGGTCGCCAAGAACGTCGTGGCCGCCGGACTGGCCAAGCGCGCCGAAATCCAGATTGCCTACGCGATCGGCCAGGCACGGCCCGTTGGCACCTATGTGGAGACATTCGGCACTGAAACCGTGGACCCGGCGAAGATCAGCGCCGCAATCGCTGAAATCTTCGACCTCCGTCCCCGCGCCATCATCGACGCCCTGGACCTCAAGCGTCCCATCTACGCCAAGACGGCAGCCCACGGTCACTTCGGCCGCGACGATCCCGACTTCACCTGGGAACGGCTCGACCGCGTCGACGACCTCAAGGCCTTCTTTAACGCGTAAAGCGGGACCGCCCGCACCGGACCCGGCAGACGGAATGTCAGAGGCCCGTGGTTGGCTTGACGTGTCCGGACAAACCGGACCTGTCAGGTCCGGCGCAGGATATTGAGGCGCAGGTGTTGAACGGGGGTAGTGGCCGTGGCCGCTGAAGAGACTGCTGGTCGAGGGAGCGCTGTATCAGCGGCGTCTCTAAGGGCCCAGCCAGACTCCTCCGGTGCGGTCCAACCATCGCTTCTGCAGGGGTTCCCCGCTAAGGCCCGGCCGGCTGGCCCGCCGCTGGCCGGGCAACTCCCCGTGGCCAGGGTCCTGGTGGAGACCCCGCTGCCGCACCTGGACCGTCCCTTCGATTACAGCGTCCCGGCAGAACTGGACGAAGCGGCGCAACCGGGCGTCCGGGTGAAGGTCAGGTTCAATGGCCAGGAACTTTCCGGGTTCATCATGGAACGCGCTGCGGAGTCTGATGCCGGCCACGCCCTGGTGCCGCTGCACAAAGTCACCTCACCCGTCGCCGTCCTGACGCCCCCTGTGCGGGACCTCGTATCCGCCGTCGCAGCCCGCTACGCAGGAACCGTCAGCGACGTCCTCCGCGTGGCCGTGCCGCCGCGGGTGGCCAAGCTGGAGAAGGAGTTTCTCGCCGGAGCCTTCGCCGCAGCCACCGGTGACACCGGCTCAGGCGCCGAGGCGGAACACCACGCACCGGCCGGCGGGGCAGAGGTCCCAAGCGGTCGGGAAGCTGCCTGGGACGGCTACCGGAACGGCCCCGCATTCGTCCGTCACCTCCGGGACGGGGGTTCCCCGCGTGCGGTCTTCAGTCCGCTCCAGGGGTACGGCCCGGCGGCGTGGCCGCGCCTGCTGGCACAGTCTGTAGCAGCCGTCCGCGCCTCCGGCCGGGGCGCCCTGGTGGTGGTACCGGACCACCGTGACCTGGACCAGCTTGAAGCGGCGCTGCTCGAAGTATTGCCGGCCGGTGACATCGCCCGCCTCACCGCAGATGACGGGCCCACTCCCCGGTACCGGAGCTTCCTTCGCCTCCTGGCCGGTTCGGCGCGGGTCGCCATCGGGACACGGTCGGCAGCGTATGCCCCGGTCCGGAACGTTGGCCTTGTGGCCTGCTGGGACGACGGCGACGACCTCCACATCGAACAGCGCGCACCCTACGCCCACGCCCGCGAAGTGCTGCTGCTCCGGGCAGACCAGGAAGGCGCGGCCTGCCTGATGGCGGCCCATTCCAGGAGCACCGAACTGCAACGGCTGGTGGAGGCAGGCTGGGCCATGCCCATCGACGCCGAACGCCCCCATCTGCGCCGCACCGTTCCCCGGGTGCTCAATACGGCAGACAGTTTTGAACAGGAACGTGACCCCCTGGCGCGGATTGCCCGGCTCCCCGGAGCCGCATGGCGCGCGGCCAAGGAAGGACTGGAACGGGGCCCCGTCCTGGTTCAGGTGGCCCGGGCAGGCTATGCCCCGTCGCTCGTGTGCGAAACCTGCCGCGAACCGGCACGGTGCCAGGCCTGCCAGGGACCGCTGGCCCTCGCAGGCGCCAGCGGTTCCGCCTCAATTCCGCAATGCCGGTGGTGTTCCACGCCGTCTCCGGACTGGCAATGTGTCCACTGCACAGGCCGAAGGCTCCGAAAAGGGGCCACCGGCGTCCTGCGGACCGCGGAAGAACTGGGCCGGGCCTTCCCCGGAAAAGCCGTCGTCACGTCCTCCGGAGACCACGTCAAAGCCAGGGTCGGCAGCAGCAATGCCCTGGTGGTTGCGACGATCGGTGCGGAACCCGTAGCGGACGGCGGCTACGCCGCGGCCCTGCTCCTTGACGGCGACTCGCTGTTGCGGCGGGAAAATCTCCGCGCCGGCGAAGACACCGTGCGCCGCTGGTTCAATGCCGCGGCTCTAGTGCGCCCGGCCTCCGACGGCGGACTGGTGGTCATCACCGCGATGGAGAGCGTGGCTGTTGGTGCCCTGCTGCGGTGGGACCCTGCCGGCTATGCCCGCCGGGAGCTGGAACTGAGGATGGAACTCCAGTTGCCCCCTGCCGTCCGCGTCGCGTCGATCACCGGTCCCCGGGCCGCCGTCGAGCATTTCGCTGCTGCTGTGGAACACCAGCTGGCGGACGCGGGCCTGACGCTGCGGACCGCGGGACCGGCGCCGGTGCTGCTCATTGGGCTTCCAACACCCCAGCGGGTCGGTGAAGACGTCCGCACCCTGCTGTTCTTCCCCTATGGACAGGCCGGTTTGGTCACCCATGTCCTGCGCTCAACAAAGGCGGCGGCCGCCGCGAAGCGAAGCGAGGAACCGGTGCAGGTCAGGCTCGACGGCGTTGATGTCCTCTAGCTCTGCCGGCTAGCGGCTGCGGCGCGCCACGATGCCGTGTGCCACGTCCACCAGCTGCCGCGCGGACTCATCCCAGCTGAACTCCCGGG
>NZ_QAIQ01000397.1 GCF_003061105.1 Arthrobacter sp. HMWF013 | reverse complement strand
GTGCGGGGCGGGGCGGGTGGCCCGGGGTGGCTACGCCCCGTAGCTCGGTTCGCGCTTCTTGATCCAGCCGATCACCAGCGAGGTCACCGGCACGAAGAGGAACTCCACCAGGGTCTTGTAGACGAAGCCCACCACCACGTAGTTCAGGAAGGTGCCGAAGTCCGTGATGCCGATGACGGAGGCTGCGATGCTGCAGAAAATCAGGGTATCCACGAACTCGCCCGCGCCGGACGAGCCCATCAGCCTTGCCCACAGGGACTTCTCCCCCGAGCGGGCCTTCATTTTCACCAGGATCCAGGAGTTGATGGTCTGGCCCGCCAGGAACGCCAGCAGCGAGGCGAGCACAATCTGCGGGACCGGGCCAAGCGCACCCTCAAGGGCGGCCTGCTTGGACGTGCCAAACTCGTCGTCGAAGCCGGGCAGGGCGATGATAACCCAGTAGCAGACCGAGGCGAAGACGGACAGGGCGAAGGTCGTGAAAATGGCTTTGCGGGCCACCTTGAAGCCGTACACCTCACTGATCACATCGCCCAGGATGTAGGCCAGCGGGAACAGGAAGAAGCCACCGTCGGTAATGATCGGGCCGATCGCCACACCCTTGGATGCACCGATGTTGGACAGGATCAGCACCACGGCCATAAAAGCCAGCATGATGCCGAAGTAAGGCGATCCGATCGACGCGAATTTCGGCGCTGTCCGTGCGGAGTTGTCGAGTTTGAGGGCGTCAGGGCCCGAGGGGGAAGGCATGGGGGAATCCGTTTCGTAGTGGTTCGCTCGGGTCTCCGCGTCATCCAGTGGAGGTTCGGGACACCGGCTGTATTAGCACTGTCACGCTATTCTCCCACCGAACAGGCGCGGCTCTTCCACCGAACGGGGGCCACCGCGTTTTGAACATGTTCAGTTCCATGGCAGACTTACTTTTGAACACGTTCAAAAGGAGTGGGCATGGCAGCAAAGAGTGAGCAGACCAGGCAACGGGTAGCAGACGTGGCACTTCGCATGTTCCGCGAGATCGGCTTTGAGAAGACCACCATGCGCGCCATTGCAGCCGAGGCCGGGGTCTCCGTGGGCAACGCCTACTACTACTTTGCGTCCAAGGACGATCTGGTCCAGGAACTCTATATCCGGGTCCAGGCCGAGCACGCCGCCACAGCAGAGGAGTCACTCGAAGGCCTGAAGGACCTCGGCAGCCGCCTGAGGGCCACACTGCACACCGGACTGGACGTCATGGCGCCGTACCACCGGTTCGGCGCAGACTTCGTGGCCACGGCCATCCGCCCCACCTCGCCCGTCAATCCCTTCGCGGGAGAGTCGACGGCGGCCCGGGAGGCTTCACTCGCCATCTTCCGGGCGGCAGTGGAAGGTTCCAGCCCGCCGGCTCCGAAGAAGCTCCGTTCGGAGCTGCCGGAACTGCTGTGGCTGGCTTACATGGGCATCGCGTTGTTCTGGGTCTACGACACCTCCGAGGACCAGCGCCGGACCCGGAAGCTGGTGGACGGCGTTGTCCCGCTGATCACCCGGGGCCTGTCACTGGCACGGATTCCGGGCGTCAACAGGATGCTTGACGACGTCCTGAACCTGAGCCGCAGTATCCGGGACTGAACGACAAAGGGAAAGAGATGACCAAAACAAACACCGTGGTGCTCGCCGGGGCTTCGGGCTTCATCGGCACCTGCCTCCGGGACCACTTCGAGCGGGACGGCTGGAAGGTTCGCACCATCGGCCGCCGGGCGGCACCGGGTGCAGCCGATTCGGCGAATTGGAACGACGACGGCGCCATCACCCGGGTGCTGGACGGCGCCGACCTTCTGGTCAACCTCGCGGGACGCTCCGTCAACTGCCGCTACAACGCGCGGAACAGGGCGGCCATCCGCAATTCCCGCGTCTCCACCACCGAGGCACTGGGCCGTGCCCTCGCGCGGTGCCAGGCGCCGCCGTCGGCCTGGCTGAACGCCAGCACCGGCACCATCTACCGGCACGCGGACGACCGGCCCCAGACGGAGTCCGACGGCGAAACCGGCACCGGCTTCTCGGTGGACGTGGCTCGCGCCTGGGAAGCCGCAGTGGAAGCTGCCCCCACGCCCGGGGTGCGGAAAATCGCGTTACGGATAGCCATCGTCCTGGGCCCCGGCGGCGGCGCCCTGCGCCCGTTCGCAGCCTTGGCTCGGCTTGGCCTGGGCGGGCACATGGGGTCCGGCCGCCAGAAGTTCAGCTGGATTCATGTGGAGGACGTGTACCGCACCATCCTCTTCCTCCACTCACGGACGGACATCTCCGGTCCGGTGAACGTGGCCTCTCCCGACGTGGTGGACAACCGTGAACTGATGCGGCTTGTCCGGCTCGCGTACGGGGTGCGGCCGGGCCTCCCCACTCCTGCCTGGCTCCTGCGGCTGGGAGCTGTGCTGATCCGCACCGATACGGAACTCGTGCTGAAAAGCCGGTGGGTGCAGCCGCAGAAACTCATCGATGCGGGGTTCACGTTCCGGCACCCTGAGCTGGGGCGCGCGCTGCTCGCGATCGCCAAGGGGAGTCCATGAACCGCCTACATCGCGTGACGTTCGGGCCCGGGGCCTTCCTCCTGGGAGCCGGAATCACCGTGGCACTGTTTGGTATTCCGCTCGGGGCCACAGGCTACGTTTTTGGCACCGCTGCGGCGCTGCTGCTGGGAATGCCGCTGGCCCTGGCCACCGGAATCCTGATGCGGGGTGTCCGGGACCAGCTGCTGCATGTTGTGGCCATCGCCGGAGCCGGGCTGGTCACGGGATTACTCACCCTCCTGTTCATGGCCGGTGGCGGCTGGTACACCATGTGGGGCCTTGTCCTGTGGGCCGGCATGTGTGCCGGCGCAGGACGGTTGGCTGTGGTCCGCCTCGTGACCACGCATGACGGGGCGGAGCCCTTTCGCGGCGTCATCCCCGGCGGAGGCCCGGCGCCTGATGGCAGGATGGAACCATGACTTTAGCTTCAACTGACTCCCAGTCCCCAGCCGCTGCTCCCGCCCTTGCTCCCGCCGTCGTCCTGACCATTGCGGGATCCGAGGCTACGGGCGGCGCCGGCGCCCAGGCCGATCTGAAGACGTTCCAGGAGTTGGGCGTCTTTGGCATCGCCAACCTGACGTGCATCGTGTCGTTCAATCCGAACGACAACTGGAACCACCGCTTTGTGCCGGTGGACCAGCAGGTGATCGCGGACCAGCTGGAAGCCACGACGGCGGCCTATGGGCCGGTTCTGGACGCCGTGAAGATCGGCATGCTGGGCAGCCCGGCGACCATCAACACCGTCGCCACCGCACTGTCGAGCGCAGGATTCCGCCATGTGGTCCTGGATCCGGTGCTCATCTGCAAGGGCCAGGAGCCCGGCCATGCGCTGGACACCGACCTTGCCCTGAAGGCGCAGATCCTGCCGCTGGCCACGTTCGTCACGCCCAACCACTTCGAAGCGGAGTCGCTGTCCGGGCTGGCGATCACCGACGTCGAGTCCCTCAAAGCCGCAGCCATCCGCATTCACGAGCTCAGCGGCGCCGCGGTGCTCGCCAAGGGCGGCGTGCGGCTGTCCGGCCCGGACGCCGTCGACGTTTACTACGACGGCGAGACCCTCGAGGTGCTCAGCGCGCCCAAGGTGGGCGAGGTTGCTGTGTCCGGCGCGGGCTGTTCGCTTGCTGCGGCGGTGACGGCCGAACTGGCCAAGGGAGCCAGCCCGCTGGAAGCTGCCAGGACGGCCAAGGAGTTTGTGACCGCGGGCATCCGCAACCGGGTTGCCTCGGGCGCCCCGTTCGACGCCCTCTGGCAGGGCGGCCCCCGCTAACCACTCCCCGCGACCCTCTGGCACTCCCTGCCGGATTTTCCCAAACCCTCTGGCACTCCCTGCAGGATTTTTCCAGACGCTCTGGCACTGTGCCAGGGCGCCCCACTCAACAGTCTCAGGAGCGGGGGTCGGCCACGATTCCCATGAAGAGCGGCAGGCCGGTCTCAACGTGGACGATCTGGTAGTGGAACGGCCGGTCGAAATCGATGGTCCGTTCGGGCTCCGCCGGCGCGCCGGAGGCCATCCCGCTGATCTGGGTGACAGCCGCCGCGACAGTACCCTTTTCCGCCACGGTGATGTTGGCAGCCTGGGCTGCCTGGGTGATCTTCATGTCGGGCTGGATGTTGTTAAAGTCCTCAGCATTGTTGAGTGTCCTGACCAGTCCCAAGGACCCGAGGACCTTCCGCAGGTCAAAACTGGACTTGTGGTCCCAGCGGGGCAGCTGGATCCGCACTGACACCAACGGGGACGCATCAAAGGTGTCCGCGATCTCCGTCAGCTCCTCAGCGGTCAAGGCCGCGGCGGCGGGGCGGTCCGCGGTGCCCTTCCCGGCTTCCGGCAGGACCAGCCGCATGACGAAACCGTCAGCGTACGGCAAGTCCACGCCGCTCCAGCCGGTCCCCTCCGCGTACTTCATCTGAAGCTCGTTATGCATGGCGGGCGCCTCGATTTCCTCGCCGGCGGCCGTGGTGAAGGGCAGGTCAGAGGTGGCGTTCGCGTCGAACGGCTCGCTCCACGCTGATGCGAAGTAGAGGGCGTTGAGCAGGCTGAAGGTGTTGTCGGGATCGTATTTTGCGGGAGCTTCCTTGATCCGGCCGCCCGTGTTCTTGCTGACCCAGGCATCAATGGCCGGCTTCGTCGCCCCCTCATTGCTGAAGTCCACGGGATAGACGCCGGTTCCGTAGTGCCGGGCCAGGGTGTCCAGGAATGACGCACCAGTGGGTACACCTTGGTCCACAAACAGCCCGTTGGCGGCGTGCATGACCGGTTTCCGCGGCGGGTTGTCCTCGTCCACGGAGCC
>NZ_QAIQ01000396.1:11121-22211 GCF_003061105.1 Arthrobacter sp. HMWF013 | reverse complement strand
CATCTGCAGGGTCCACTTGGAGTTGTCCGAAAGGTAGAGCAAGGGTGACATGAAGTCGTTCCAGATCCCCACGGCGTAGAAGAGGGCGAACGTTGCCAGGACGGGTTTGGACAGCGGCAGCAGGATCCGCCAGAGGATCCCTACTTCGGTGGCGCCGTCCATCTTGGCGGATTCCTCCAGCTCCGCGGGGAGTTCCTGGAAGAAGTTCTTGATGATGATCAGGCTGAACGGGTTGATCGCCGCGGGAAGGATCAGCGCCCAGTAGGAGTTGAGCAGGCCCAGGTCCTTGACCAGCAGGAACGTGGGAATCATGCCGCCGGAGAACACCATGGCGAAGACCACCAGGGACAGGATCAGCTGCCGGCCGCGGAGGTTCCTTTTGGCCAGCGGGTAGGCCATGGTGACGGTCAGGATCAGTTGCCCCACAGTCCCCACCACGGTGACGAGCACGGTGGTGATCAGGGCCCGGGTGAACGCCTGGGTGGAGAAAATGTACTCGTAGGCGCCCAGGGAAAACTGTTCGGGCCAGACGAAGAAGGCCCGCCGGGTGATCTCGGCTTCGGTGGCGAACGAGCCGGCGAAGACGTAGACGAAGGGCAGCAGGGTGACGATGCCGATCAGGGTCAGGAAAACGTAGTTGACGGCGTCGAAGATCCGCCCGCCGGTGGTGTTGTGAATCTTCATTAGAACAGTCCGCTCTGGTTGAATCGCTTGGCCAGGGCGTTGGTGCCGAAGATCAGCACGATGCCCACCAGGGATTTGAACAGCCCCACCGCTGTGGAGTAGGAGTAGGCGCCCTGGGTGATGCCCACGAAATACACGTAGGTGTCAAAGACGTCGGCCACGGACCTGTTCAGGGCGTTGGTCATGAGGTATATCTGCTCGAAGCCGGTGTTCAGCATCTGCCCGATCGCGAGGATGAGCATCACGATGATGGTGGAGCGGATCCCGGGCAGGGTGATGTGCCAGACCCGGCGGAACCGGCCGGCGCCGTCGATGATCGCTGCCTCGTACTGGTCCTGGTCCACGGTGGCCAGGGCGGCAAGGAAGATGATGGTCCCCCAGCCGGTGTTCTTCCAGATCTCCTGCAGGATGATCAGCGGCCGGAACCAGGCAGGATCGGACAGGAAGTCGATGTCCGTGCCCAGGACGTTGTTGATGAACAGGAACAGCGGCCCGAAGTCCAGTGCGAAGAGCAGGAAGCTCAGCGACGCCACGATGGTCCAGGACAGGAAGTGCGGGATGTAAACCAGGGTCTGGACGGTGCGTTTGAGGATCGAGAGACGGACCTCGTTCAGCAATAAAGCCAGCACGATGGTCAGCGGGAACGCGATGCCCAGGTTCAGGAACGCCAGGATCAGCGTGTTGCCCAGCAGCCGGGCGAAGTCAGGGTTGGAGAAGAAATCCTGGAAGTGCTGGAACCCCACCCACGGGCTGGCGTTCACGCCCAGGAACGGGACGTAATCCTTGAACGCGATACTGACGCCATACATCGGGGCGTAGCGGAACACCGCGAAATACAGCACGCCAGGAAGGAGGAGCAGATACAACCACTTGTAATGCGCGAAGTGGACGGAGAACTTGCCGCGCGGGACCTTCGGAGCCTTGGGTGGTTTCCCGCCCCGCTTTGGGGCCGTGCCGGGTTCCGCCCCCGCACCGTCGCCGGCGCCGATGTTCGAGGCCAGGGCGTCTGTCAGTTGTGACATGCAGGCCTCCTTTCTGGTGGTGATGGTCCGCTGCCGGCCGGCCCGTAAATTATCTTGGGGCCGGCCGGCAGCGCCGGGCGGATGCTACTTGTTGTCCTGCCAGAGCTTGTTGATCTCTTCCTTGACCTTGTCGCCACCGCTGGTGTTCCACAGCTTGATGGCGTCCTTCAGGCCCTGCTCATCGATCTGGCCGGCCAGGTACTTGATCCGCGCGTCAGCGACGATGTTGTCCAACTGGGCGCCCTTGGACACGTAGGTGGCCGAGACGTAGGGAGCTGCCGGGTTGTAGACGGCGCTCTTGAGATCCTCTGCCATCACTTCAACGCGCTTGTCGAAGACCTGCTGCTCGTACTCGGAAGCCTGCTTGACCGGGTAGAAGCTGTTCCCGGCGACGTTCATTCCCAATTGCGCGTAGCTCTTGATATCGGTGGCCACCGCCTTGCCCTCAGGGGTTTCCGGCTTGATCGGGGCAGCAGCGCCATCCTCCAGCGCGAAGTTAACGCCCTCAATACCGTTGTTGAGGAGTATTGCGGCGTCCTTACTGTTCAGGGTGTTGATGAATTCCAGGACCTTGGTCAGCTCGGCTTCGGTGCGGACGCTGGATTTGGGGATTGCCAGGAACCCGGAGTAGCCGTCGGTGGGGTGGGCGTGAAGTTCGCCGTCGGGGCCTTCCAGGTTTCCGACAAAGCCGACCTTGTTCTCGAAGTTGTTGGGGTCTGCCTGCTTGAAGAGGTTGATCAGCACGCTGACCCGGGAGTCGACGTCGACAATGATGCCGCCCTTGCCGTTGAAGAACGGTTCGTTCCACTTGGTGCCGTCGAAAGTGGCGAAGTCCGGGTTGATGAGCTTTTCGTCCACCATCTTCTTGACGAAGCGGTTGGCCTCAAGGAATTCCTCGGTTTCGAAGCTCGGGATGAGCTTGCCGTCCTTCTCGGTCCAGCGGTTGCCGGCGCCGTACCATTCCTCGATCAGGTCATAGGGGCTGTTGGATCCCAAAGCACCCCACTTGGGGATGGTGATGCCCCAGGTATCGTCCTGCCCGTTGCCGTCCGGATCCTGTTCGGTGAAGGCCTTCGCCACCTTGTACAGGTCCTCGGTGGTTTTGGGCGCTTCCATGCCCACCTTGTCCAGCCAGTCCTGGCGGAACATCACGGCAGCGCGCATGGGTGCCCGGCCGCGGTAGACGCCGAAGACCTTGCCGTTGATGCTCGCGTTTTGCTGGATGTCAGGGAAGGTGGTCTTCAGGTTGGGGTAGTTGTCCAGCTTGTCGGTCAGGTCCCAGAAGGCACCCGCTTCAGCGTTCTTGACGAATCCCGGCGACTTGCTCTGCACCACCATGACGTGGGGGATTTCGGAGGAGGCCAGGGTGATGTTCATTTTGTCTTCGTAGGAGGCGTTGGGCGTCCACGTGATGTTGACGTCCTTGCCGGTGATTTCTTCCAGCTTCTTCTGGACGGCGCCATCGGCACCAGGCGGCTGGGCCTCCAGGAAGGGGGCCATGATGCTGACCTGGGTCAGGTCCGCGGCCGGTGCTTCGCCGCCGCTGCAGGCGGTCAGGGTCAGGGCCGTGGCGGTCACGACGGCGGCGGCCAGGCTGAGTTTTCTGTTAATCATGGTGTTCCTTGTCCACTTCTTCGGGGTTGAATCGGGCGGTTTGGTTCGGTTGGTGCAGGTCAGTTCGGTTGGTGCAGGTCAGTTCAGGTGGCGGTGCGGGTCAGCTTTTGGGGGTGGTTGGCCCAGCGCGGACTGCCCGGCGGGCCGATCAGTTCCAGGCAGAGCGTGGCGTTGAGGGCCCATTGGGAGGCCCAGTTGGTGGAGATGGCGGGGTGTTCGACGACGGGCTGCCAGGTCTGTGCGTGCTGCAGCGATTCGGCGAAAGGCGCTGAGAGTCCGCCGCCCGCATTGTCGAGCAGGATGTCCCACGCCTTGGCGGCCAGTTCCTCGTCCCGGTAGTACCAGGCGCCGTAGGCCATCATTCCCGTGGCCATGGACGGCCAGCTGAAGTGGGTGTCATCCAGGGCGCCGCCGGTCAGGCGCTGCTTTTCCTCTTCCGGGAGAGCGTAGAACCTGCCGAAATCGGCCAGCATACGGCGGAAGCCTTCGTGGTCCAGTGCCTCGGCTACCTCCAGCCAGACCTGCGGCGCACCGAAGGCGATGATCATGTGGAAGCCGCCCGCAGTGCCGGTAAACATGTGGTGCAGGTCCAAGGCTGTGGCGTCGAACTCAACGGTGGGCCCGGACAGCAGCCCGTGCGGCATCGCCTCGAGCTGGCCGATGCCTTTGGTGATCCGGTCTTTCCACTGGGGGTCGCCGGTGCGCTCATATTCGCTGAACCAATTGGAGACCAGCGCGGACCAGTCCGGGCCGATCCGGATGTGGGTCCGCTCCGGGGTGCGCTCATAGAACTCACGCATGGGGTCCAGCCGGTCCAGTGCGTGTTCGGCGTCGCGCACCTCGGTGAGGAGTTCCCCGATGCGTTCGTCGCCGGTGAGGAAGTAGTAGTACCGGTGCAGGCCGGCCATGCTGATCCGGACCTCCTTGCAGCCGCAGCCCCAGTGGACCACGTTGTGCCGGGAGCCCAGCTGCGAGTATTCGCCGAAGTGGTGCCGGTCCACCTCGGCGCTGTGCCATGTCATGGCCTCGGCGAGCCGGAAGGCCCGGGCATCTCCGGTGCGCAGGAAGGACTGCCACAGCCACATGTTGGGCGCGAGTTCGTTGTTGGCCCAGGCGAAGCCGCCCAGATCGTAACGCCACTGGTGGCGGTACTGGTCATAGCTGTGCATAAAGTCGCCGAAGTTCCAGTAGCCGTACCAGCCGCGCTGCTCAACCTCCTGCGTGTAGAAATCGACCAAGCCGTCGAGCCGCTGTTCCACCGCAGCCCCGGCCGGAACCGTCTCCGGGAGCCCCCACGTGGTCCCGGCAGCGCGGGAGGAGTAGTAGAGCTCCGGGGAGCAGACCGGCTGGGCCGGCAGTTGGCGTTCGCTGGCGAGCTCCCACAGCCAGCCGTTGGACGGTGAAGCGTCAACAAAGTCAAAGGAAATGTGCGAGGTGTTGGCTACACCTTCCGGGGTGGAGCGCAGCTCGTCGAAGCCTTCGTAGGCGCTGGGCACGAAGCATTCGTCCGAGTAATGGCGCAGGTCCATGGGCTCCACCGATTCGGCCCAGGACCACGCGGTGAAGGACGCGGTATCCCCTGCCATACCGTCCACTTCCAGGGCCGCGGGGAACTTCTGCCAGAACCCGCGCAGGGTAACTGCCACCCCGCCGGTGGTGTCCCCGGCATACAACAGGCCCTGGCTGCGGTGGCCCTTGCCCATCCGGACGGGCAGCAGCTTGGCGGCGGTCTGCTTCTCCAGCCGGAAGTAGTCCTCCGATTCCTGCGTGACCCGGAATGCGGACCACACGGCGTTCTGCCGGCCGACGGCGAACAGCGCCGCGGTGCCAGGTGTCTCGTGGACTGCCTGGCCGGCCAGTTGGCGTGCATAGTCAGGGTTGTCGCCGCTGAACGGCCGCGTGTAGAGCGACTGCACGGGTTCGGTGTAGACAGCGGTGTCCCCCGCGATGCTGACGCGGCGGTTCAGCAGGTCCCCGCTGAGGCGCCTCTCGAGCCGCAGCCCGATGCCCTTGATGAGCCGGTCCTTTGCCGCATCCTGGAACAGCAGGGTCTGGGTAACCTGCAGGGTGGGCTGGCCGGCGAAGAAGGCCAGACGGATGATGAACCGGAGCAACTCCGTTCCACGCGCAGTCACCGATCCTTCAATCCGGATCACAGTCCGGACAGCCCCCGGGGTTTCGATGCCCGCGGACGCAAGGCTCACTTCTGCGTCCGGCGCACTCACCACCAGGCGAAGCGCGTCGCCGAGGTGCCGCCCGTCCGGTGCCACAAACGGGCCCGTGAGTGCGTCCCCGGTGTTCCCGGCCGGTCCCGGAACCGACACGGCGAAAGCGCCGGTGTCCACGCGGATGGCGTCACCTTCCCGGGTGGCCAGCAGCCGGGGCGCCACAGCGGTGGCTGCGGCCCTGCCCGTCGCGGGCACCGGCTCCAGATCACCTGCATCTGTTCCGGCCGGAACCACCACGGCGTGGGCAGTCCACTTAACGCTGCCGTCAGGCCAGAAAGCCAGCGGCCTGGCCTCATGGACCAGCGCGGTATCGGCGAGCCGGATGTCCGCCACGTTGGTCGGCGCCAGTTCGCCCTCGGTCCACGGCCGGCCATAGGAAACAGCCGTATCGATCCGGGGTGCCTGTTCAAGCCATTTCACAGTGAGCGCTCCTCTTTGATGTCTTCCAGGACCACGTAGTCGTAGGCCCCCAGGGTGTGTACGCCAGCGGTCAGCGTGATGGCGGGATGACCCAGGCGGGTGCCGGTTGCGGAAGGGGGATCCTCCTTCGCCAGCAGCCTGCGCGCGGGACGGGCCAGGGTGAACGTGCCGGGTTCACCGCCCATGTTGACCAGCCAGTGCTGAAGCCGGCCGTTGCGCCAGCGCGGGTAATCCGCCACAGCGCCGCCGGCGGTGCGCACGGTGGGCAGTACCCCGGCGCACGCATGCTCGACGACGGCGGCAAGCGCCGCGCCGTCGTCGTCCGGTCCCCCGTTTCCGGGGTAGGCGCCCAGCAGGATCATCCGGCCCGCACCGATCCGGCGTTCGGTGGCGAACTCGAGGCCCTCCGCGGGACCTGCGGTGACCGTTCCCAGAGCGGTGGCAGCGCGGGGTGATTCAGTTTCCGGCAGGCGGAAGAAAGTGCTCATGCGGGAGAGGACGACGTCGCGTCCCAGGATGCTGCCCCGGGAACCTGAGCCGGTGGCCGGGAACTGGAAAATGGATTCGACGCCGGCGGCGGCTTCCAGGCCGCCGAGGGCGGAGTCAGCGTGCCACGTGTGGTGTTCCGTGCGGCCGCCGGTGCCTGGTCCGCAGACCCAGGTCCCGCCGGCGTGGACCCAGTCAAGGATCCGTTCCCGGTCCTGTGCAGGGAGGTGGTGGACGAACGGCGTAAACAGGACACGGACGCCGGCGAGGGTGGCTTCCACGGGTAGCAGGGACCGCTGGATACCGGCCCGGACCAGTCCTGCGTGGAACGCGGAGATCAGGCCGCGGTAGCCGGCACCGTCACCCGCTTCTGCCGCCAGGAATGCCTTGGCATGGTCCGAATAGTGGACGGCCACAGCGGGCCGGGCCGGGCTGCTGTGGTCCAGTAGTGGCTTCATGGCGGGGAGCATTGCCCCGATCGCCTCGGCGCTGCTGTAGCCGATGGTGGGCTGGCCCCAAGCGCTGACTACAGAGCCGTGCGCCTGCTCGCTGCCGCCACGGTGCTGGCGGAAGTGCCAGAACAGGAATCCGGCGGAGCCTGAAGCGTAGGTGGCAAAGGCCTCAGCTTCGACGAAGCCGTGAGGGTGCGGCACGCCGTAATGCTGCACAGAGCCGCCGTGGCTGGGGCTGGTCTCCATCAGGACGGTGCGCCGGGACTTCGCCAGCCCCGGGAAATAGTCCAGGTTCATCAGGAATGCGGAATGGTTGTCCGCGGCCGGGTACGTGTCGAAGCTGGAGAAATCCAGGCCATCGAAGAGCGCTGCGTTGTCCAGGTCGAAGCCGAAGCCACTGTTGTGCGTCACGGGCAGGCTGCTGTGGGTGCGGATGATGTCCGTCTGTTCGCGGGCAAACCGGTTGATGCTCTCTTGGCTGAACAGCCCGAAATCATTGACCAGCGATGTGTTGTGGAGGAACGGTGTGGGACCGGGAAGGGGCACCTGGGCGAATCTTTGATACGTTTCACTCCAGACCGCGGAATGCCACGCCTCGTTGAGCAGCTCCACCTCCTGGTACTTGGCGGTGAGCCATTCGGTCCATAGCCCGGCACACGTTGGGCAGTGGCAGCCGCCCACGTGGGACTTGAACTCGTTGTCCAACTGCCAGGCAACCACCCGGTGGTCGTTCCCGACGGCGGCTGCGAGGGCCTGCGTGATCCGTTCAGCCTTTTCGAGGAAAACCGGGTTGTTCGTGCAGATGTGCTGCCTGGAGCCGTGACCCAGGGCGGTGCCCCCGGCCGTATGGTGCAGGCGTCCGGGGTGGCCGTGGGTCAGCCAGACGGGCGGCGTCACGGTTGGCGTGCAGAGGATGGCTTTTATTCCGTTGGTGCCCAGCACGTCGAGGGCCCGTTCCAGGATGTCCAGGCGGATATCGCCGTCGTCCGGTTCCAGGGCGGACCACATGAACTCACCCAGCCTGGCCGTGTTCATGCCCAGCCGGGCCATGTGGGCAGCGTCGGCCTCAAAGGTGGCGGCGTCGAGGACCTCGGGATAGACCGCGGCGCCATAGAGAAGGCTGCCGTCAAACAGCTGGCCGTCAAAAAGCCGTTCCTCAGAAAGCTCAGGCAACGGGTGCCCCCTGCTGCATCGGGCGGAGGCCGGACATCTCCGGGGATGGAACCAGGTCCGCCACCGACTCGTCGTTGGCGGTGAAGAAACGGTCGCACAGCCAGCCGGTCACGTACAGCCAGGCGCCGATGCTGAAAAACGGGACCAGCCCCGGCAGTGTCCGGCTGGCGTAAACGGCCGCGGCACTGACGAACAACAGGATGACCGTACCGGCCAAGTGACGGACCGCAAAGCGCGACGAGGTCATCAGATACTGGGCCACCGGGAGTTCATAGCGGGCATACAGGGGGAACAGGTAGCAGGCCACGGCGGCCAGGAAGAGGGCTGCCGCAAAGGTGCCGGCCGCCATGAGCTCAGAGATCAAGCCATCGGCGCGTGAAGCGTAGTCCCAGTTCATCACCAGGACAACGGCCACAGCCATCACGGGCAAAGCCAGTGCGTTGGCACGCGCGAAGTTCGCCAGGTACTCCCGCGCGAAAGATTTCAGGAGCGGAGCGGCCTCGCCGCGGGACCGGCGCCTGACCAGAATCTGGGCTGAAGCCGTGGCCGGGCCAGCTCCCAGGACGCCCAGGCCCAAGAGCGTGAAGAGAATCCAGAGCAGGTTCAAACAGGCGATCCACAGCAGGGTGTCGAAGAATGAGTAGGCACGTGCGCTGAAAGTTCCAGTCAGCATGGCAAAGCTCCGTTCGGTTCTCCATCGTTGCAGAAACGGTTCCAGAAGTGGGCCGCGTCACGTAAGTAATCGGTTTCTCAGAACCTAGACCCCTCGCGACGGACACGTCAAGTGAAATTTTGAATCGTTACATTACTGGACGTAGTCGGCGGGCATAGTCCACACTGGGTATGGAAAGCGCTTGCCGAACCGGGTATCCTGACGCCAGGGCATCGCACTTGGGGACGCGGCTACTGACGCTTCAGAAACCCGCCTCAGCTGTCCCTGCGCCGCGGTCACTCGCGGCCGGAGCCTGAGATTCTTGTGCCTGCGGGCAGAAACGGAGACCCATGGGAACGCCAGCCGGCACCGACGCCGAGTCACAGTCCCTCAGCGCAGATCCTGTCCAGGCCACACCGGTGGAGGCGGAAGGCCGGACGGCGCGCGTCGCGCTGGTAGGCGTCCACGGCTTCGGCACCCACCACCTGCGCAACCTTGAGCGGCTGCAGGCGGCCGGCGTCGTCGAGCTCGTGGCAGTGGCCGATCCCCAGCCGCCGGCCCCCGGATCCGTGCCGGCAACAGCCGCCGTTTATCCCGGGCTCACCGAACTCCTGGCCGCCACTCCGGACCCTGACGTGATCATCGTGGCCACCCCCATCCAGACCCATGCGCCGCTTGGCCTGGCCGCCCTGGCAACCGCGGCTGACCTCTATCTCGAAAAGCCGCCGGTGGCGTCCCTGGCGGACTTCAACACCCTCTGCGAGGCTGCCCGGAAGTCCGGGCGGAGCGTCCAGATCGGCTTCCAAAGCCTCGGATCACATGCGCTGGCGGCCATTGAGGAAATGGTGGCCAGCGGTGCCATCGGCACGCTGCAAGGCATCTCGGCCACGGGCCGGTGGGTCCGCGACCGGGCCTACTACAAGCGATCCCGCTGGGCCGGAAAACGGAGCATCGACGGCGTTGACGTGGTTGACGGCGTGGCAACCAATCCGCTGGCCCACGCAGTGGCAACTGCCCTGCGGATCGCCGGTGCCCGCACCATGGCCGACGTCGCCTCGGTGGAGACAGACCTCTACCGCGCCAACGACATCGAATCCGATGACACCTCGGTCATCCGGATCCGCACGGCCGCCGGGCTGCCGGTCACCTGCGCACTCACCATCTGCGCCACCGAGTCGGTGGAGCCTTATGTGACGTTGCAGGGCTCCGAAGGCCAGGCGGTGTTCCATTACACCGAGGACCGCCTGACCGTCACCACTGCAGAGGGACAGAGTGAGCAGCTTTTCGGCCGGGACGATCTCACCGGGAACCTGATTGCCCACCGCCTGGACGGCGCCCGGCTGATCAGCCCCCTTCTGGACAGCGGAGCCTTCATGCTGGTGCTGGAAGCCATCCGGACCGCACCGCTGCCGGCACTGATCGGCAGCGAGTACGTCCAGTGGGTCGGCGTGGGCGATGCCGCCCACGCCGTCGTCGTGGGGATTGAAGACGCCTTGGAGCGGGCCACGCGTGAGCATGCCACCTTCAAGGAACTGGGCCTTCCGTGGGCGCGCTGACCGCTGCAGGTCTGCTGACCGACGGCCTCGCCAACTGCCTGACGGCATCCCTCAAGCCAGTCTTCGGCTGGCAACTGACCCAGCCGGATGGCGCTGACCCTGCCGCTGCCCGGCAGACCGGCTACGAGATTGCCGTCGAAGACACGGCCGGGACGGAGGTCTGGTGCTCCGGGCCGGTCCCTTCCGGACTGCAAGCCAACGTCCCATACCTGGGCCCTGATCTGGCCGAAGACGCGGACTACAGCTGGCGGGTCCGGGTGCGTGACTCCGCCGGCCGCCAGGGATCCTGGTCCGGGCCCGGCCACTTCAGCACCGGACTCTCGCACAACGGGTGGGCCGCCGATTGGATCCATCGTGCACCGGGCGGCCGGGCTCCCCTGGAAATCCTGGACGGCGCCCTGCGGGTGGCAGGCTCCCCCTTCCTGCCACTCCCCTGCGCTCCGGTCCGCGAGGTCAGGGTGGAAGCCCGCCTCAAGCCGGCGATGGGCTGGGCCGGACTGCTCCTGCGCAGCACCGGCCCCGGAACCGGGCTCCTGCTGGAACTGAATTCAGCAGGCAACGTCGTCCTGCGGCGCGCCCCGGCCTGGGACATTCCCGCTGCCGCGGCTCCGGACACCGAGGTGCTTGCCACCGCTCACCTTGAACAGACTGTCCAGGCAGCTCAGGAGCGGCTGCCCGGCAAGGACATGGTCCCCGGTTCCTGGCATGACCTGGCGGTTGACGACGACGGCGGCACCATCACTGTCAGCCTCGACGGCGTCGGCCTGCTCACCGTGGCGGAGCCTGCCGCCCCAGGGTTCCAA
>NZ_QAIQ01000396.1:0-11111 GCF_003061105.1 Arthrobacter sp. HMWF013 | reverse complement strand
AGCTGGCACTGCACCAGGGCCCCCGCAGCCAGGCAGAGTACGCCTCCCTGCGCGTGATCACCCCGGCTCCGGCTGGCGGCAGGGTGCTGCTGGACCACCGGTTCGACGGCCTGCCGGAGAAAGCCCGCGGATTCCTCCGCAGGTGGACGCAGACCACCACCCACCGGCAGCCCGACGAGTGGACGCTCTTCCGCACTACTGTCCGGCTCACGGGCACGGTTGCCCGGGCCCGTCTCTTCGCCGCGGCGAACCATCATGCCCAGCTTGCCGTGGACGGCACCACCTGCCTCAGCATCACCTCCTTCGGGTACCCCGGGGAGGGATATTACGACGCCGCCGATGTCACCGCGCTGCTCAACGCCTTCACACCCTCGCCAACAGAGGTACTCCTGCCAACCGCGGTTCCGCTGACAGCCCTGCTGCACTGGTACGGTCCCGGCCAGGGCAGGGCCGCCGGCGTTCCCGGGCTGCTGGTCCGGCTCAGCGTGGACTACACGGACGGCCGCCGCGAGGTCTTCGGTTCCGGAACGGACTGGACGGCCGGGGAGGCGCCCTACCGCCAATCGGGCTACCGCAACGACGAGGGCGATCCCGTGGAGCACCTCGACGGGCAGTGGACGGCTGCGTTGATTGCCGTCCACGACATGCTGCCCGCCCTCAGCCAGGGCGCCCACCCCGTCGCCGCGTTTCCGGCGCTACACCCCCGGCGTACTTCCCTGGCCGGGACCTTTGTAGCGCCGAAGGCCTTCCTCACGGCAGCCGACGGCACCCTGGTGGCGGACTTCGGCCAGGTCGTCCCGGCACGTCCGGAAGTGGACTTCCTCAACGGCGTGGCCGGCCGGACCCTGATGATCCGGGCCGGTTACGTTCTGGACGACGGCGGCAGGGTGGACACTCGCAAGACCGCCAGCCAGAACACGGACATGTCCTTCCCGTACACCCAGGCCGACGGCCAGCAGGAATTCCGCTCCACCGTCCACCTCGGGTTCCGGTACCTGGAAATCCCCGGGGTGGAAGCTGCGGACCTTTCACGGGTGGGAGCCGTTGTAGTGCACGGCGGGCATCCCCAAGAAGGAAGCTTCGCCAGTTCCGATGCCACGCTGGATGCGGTGTTCGGACTGCTGCGCGATTCCGCCCTCTACGGCGTGCAGGAGCAGTTCGTGGACACCCCCACCCGGGAAAAGGGCCAGTTCCTTGGCGACGCCGTCAATATTTCCTACGCCACCATGGCGCTGTTCGGGGAGCACGCCTACACCGCGCAGGCGCTGCGGGAATTCGGCTGGTCCGCCGGACGGTACTGGACCGACGGCGAGGACCTGGGGCGCTACAACGCGGTCTACCCCAACGGCGACGGGAAACGGGACATCCCCGACTTCTCGCTCATGATGCCGGAGTGGGCGGAGGAATACCACCTGCGGACCGGTGATCTGGCCCTGATCCGGGACCTGCTTCCGCACCTGTGCAACACTGCCGACTACGCGCTGCGTTACCTCGCCACGGAAGGCCCGACGGCGGGACTGGTCACCGAACTGGGCGGCGGCTCCGGCCCGTACCTGCACGGCATCGTGGACTGGCCGGCACCAGGACGCTTCGGCTACGACATGGCCTGCGCTGCCAAGACCACCGTGAACGCGCAGGCGTATTCGGCGCTCATTTCCACGGCCCGGCTCTGCAGCTTGGCCGGGCACGAGGATGCGGCCGTCCGGTACGCCGGCCGCGCCAGCGCCCTCGCGGAAAGCATCCGTTCCCTCCTGAGGATTGACGGGGTAATGGTGGACGGTCTGCATGCTGACGGAACCCCAAGCAGGCACAGCTCCCAGCACGCCACGTCCTTCCCGTTGTCACTCGGAATCACCGATCCGGCTGATGCGGCGGCCGATGCCCAGAGGATCGCGGACCAGGGAATGCGGCAGGGACCCATGACCGTCCACCGGCTGGTGCGGGCGCTCCTCACCGCCGGTTTGACCGACGCAGTCCTTGACCTGCTCACCAACCCGGGCCAGCCCGGCTGGGCACGGCTCCTCGATCAGGGCGCCAGCTTCACCTGGGAAGCCTGGGAACTGGTGGACGGCACGGACTACAGCCAGTCCCACGCGTGGTCCGCGTCCGTAGTCAAAGAAATCCTGGAGCACCTGCTCGGGGTGCGGACCACTGTGCCGGGTGGCCGTGAACTCCTGATCGAACCGCCGGTGTGCCGGCTGGAACATGCCGCCGGCAGTGTCCCTCTGCCGAACGGGTACGCCCTTGTCAGCTGGCGGCGGAGCCCTGAAGGAATCCACCTGGAGTGCACGGTTCCCGCCGGCGTCAGCGCCACAGTCCGGCTTCCGGACGGGAACTACGGAGTGGAAGGCCCGACGACGGAGCGGGCCGATGTGCGTTCGCGGGACTTCAGGATCCATAGTGGAACCTGGACCTTCACGCCGTCCGACGCATCCTGACGGCCTCCCCTGCAATCTCCTGTGCCGCCTCCCCTGGCAGCTTCCCCTGGCAGCTTCCCCAAGGCGAACGACGCCGGGTGCGGTTCGCACCCGGCGTCGTTCATTTCTGCATGATGCGGCTGTCAGGTTTTCCAGCCGGCCGGGGGTCCGCCCCGATCAGGTGAGGGAACCCTTGATCTCTTCGATGGACTTCTTTGCCGCTTCCTGCGGGGAGATGCGGCTGAAGTGCACCTCGGTGGCGTACCGGGTCAGGACTTCTGACACCGGGCTGGATCCTGCCGGAGGCACGGCCGGGGCCTCACCCACTTCGTCGGCGATGTCGTCAATGAACTTTGCCGTCAGCGCGTCGGTAGGGGTCAGTTTCGGAGCTACGGCCGCGCGCACTTCCGAGTTGCCCGGGATGCCGCGGTCTGCCAGCGCGATTTCGCCGGCTTTCACGCTGTTGGCCAGGAAGTCGATGAACTTCTGGACCTCGGCCGGGTGCTTCGTCCGGGAACTGGCGGACCAGAATTGCGATGCTTTGTAGAACTGCTCAGCCTTCGCCGCATCGCCCTCCACGCTCGGCGGCCGGCGGATTTCCAGCGCCTGGCCTGAAGCCTTCGTCAGGGCGCCCAGCTGATTGGACCACACCCATCCCATGGCTACGCGGTTCGTTGCAAGGCCTTGCTGGTCCAGTGATGCGCTGGCATCTTCGGTCATCACCGACGCGGGCGGTACGGCTTTGGCGTCCCGCAGTCCGGCCTGCATTTCGAAATACCCGGTGGCGTCCGCCTCATCAAAGCCCAGGCCGCCGTCGTTCGTGAAAAAGGATTTCCCGTGCTGGCGCAGCCAAAGGTTGAACGATGCGTCTCCGGTGATGGCGCCCGAGCCGTAGACACCTTCCTTGCTCTTGCCGGTGATGTCCGCGGCGCTCTTCCGGTAGTCCTCCCAGGTCCAGCTCGAGTCGTCCGGCAGTGACACCCCGCTGGCTGACAACAGCGAGGGATTGGCCAGGACCACCAAAGCGTTCATGCCGGCCGTCACCGCAAACTGACCGTCCGCTGTTTTACCGGCGTCGGCTGCGGCCTGGTCGAACTTGGACAGATCCACGTCCTTCAGCTCCAACAGAGCGCCGCGATCGGCGTATTCGCCCAGATACTGCGCGTCCATCTGGATGAAATCGGGCGCGTCCTGGGAGGCAACCTGGGTGGCCAGCTTGTCCCAGTAACCGGACCAGTCGCCGTACTCGCCCTGGATGTCGATGGTGGGGTTTTCGGCTTCGAAGGCTTCGATGAGCTGCTGTGTCATCTTGTGCCGCACATCGGAGCCCCACCAGCTGAAGCGGAGGGTTACCGGTCCATCGGACGCCGCCGGTGAGCTTCCGCTGCAGCCGGTCAGGGCCAGCGCCAGGGCTGCAAGGACAGCCGCGGTCTTGGGGAGGGTGGATTTTCGGGCGCGAAAGAGCATTCGATGTCCTCTGGTCTGGCGGAAAGCGACGATATGAGAAAGCGCTTTCTGGCAGCTTAGGTGTGAGCCGTGCCACAGGTCAAGAACTCACACAAAGTTACTTTTGCTCACAGGTGAGATCAGCGCCGGTGCGGCGGAAGCTCAGTGCCGTGCGCGGCGCGAGTTCAGCCAGAGGAGAAAACCGATGACCGCGGCGGAGAGCATTCCCAGGGCGCCGGTGACAACCAGGCCGGTCCGCACGCCGAACTCTTCGGTGAGCCAGCCAGCCAGCAGTCCGCCCAAGGCGTGGCCACCGAGCAGGAGCGGGAGGTAGAGCGCCATCACCCTCCCCCGGACCTCCGGGCCGGCCTCAAGCTGGACGGCGGTAGCGGCGCCGGTCAGGAAGAGGAGCGTCATCAGCCCCACCACCACCAGCATCCCGGTGAAGAGGACCAGGTTTGGCATCAGCGCGGCCACCAGCTGTGCGAGGCCGAACAGGCCGGCGGCGGCCACGATCCCCTTCCGGCCGAACGTCCGCAGCCGTGCAGCGAGCAGGGCGCCGCCCAGGGCGCCGACGGCACTGACGGTGTTGAACAAGCCAAAACCTTCAACACCGTTATGCCAAATGCGTTCCGCGAACGCCGCCAGCACCACAGGACCGTTCATGCCAAAGGCACCAAGCAGCCCGGCCAGGACAATAATCAACAACAGCGACGGCCTGTCCCGCACGTACCGGAATCCGGCCAGGAGCTGGCCGCGTCCGCGGGCAGCCGGGGCGTTCGCATGCAGGAGGGCGGGCCGGATGGCGGCGATCATGCCGAGAACGAGCAGGCCCAGGAGAGCGTTGGACGCGAAGGCGGCGGCGGATCCGGCATAGGCGATCACCAGTCCGCCCAGCGCGGGCCCGGCCATGGCACCCAGCTGCCCGATGGCGTTGTTGAGCCCAATGGCGGGACGGAGTCCGGCGTCGCCCACCACTTCGTTGACGAACACCGTCCTGGCCGGACCGTCAATCGCGGAGGTGACACCCAGTGCGATGCAGCTTCCGTAGACCATCCACACGGTGATATTGCCGGTGGCGGCGGAGGCCGCGAGTCCCGCAGCGAGCAGGACGATTACCGATTGGCACACCATCATGATGCGGCGCTTGGGGAACATATCCACCAACAGGCCGCTGAGCGGGCCGATGATCAGCATCGGCAGGAACTGCAACGCAACGGCTATGCCTACCGCGGCCGGGCTGCCGGTCAGCTGCAGGACCAGCCAGTCCTGGGCCAGGCGCTGCATCCAGACGCCCATGCTGCCTGCGAGGGACATCCCCATGTACAGGCGGTAGTTGTACTGGGTCAGCGGGTGGTACCAACGGGCCCGGCGCTGGGAGGTTCGAAGGGATTCTGCGGACTGGGGGCTGTCGGAAGACACGACGCGTCGCTCAACTCGGTAGTAACGGGAAGGTCAGGACTGCAGGGACTTCAGGTTAAGTGCGGGTGGAGCGAATCTTGACCGCGGCGGCAGCCAGGATCAGGGTGCCCGGGACCACCACAAACAGGGCCACCAGCATCCACACAAAGACCACGGCGCCGACGAGCGCCGATGCCAGGAGCAGTGAGCCGGTCCAGTCCCGGAGCGACAGCGCCTTGCCGGCGTTGAGCGCGGAGGACCAGGCGGCCGACGGCGTATTGGGGCTGGCTGGGCGGGAGTCCAGGTTGGCGCCGGAAAAGTCGGACCACGCGGCGGTGGTGCGCAGCAGCAGAACGGCTCCGGCGGCTGCCAGGACCAGCGTGGCCGGTAGGACCACGGAGCTGCCGGGCAGTTGGCCCACCGTTGCGAGCAGGAGGTTAAGGACAATCACGACGGCGGCTGCCGCCGTCGTGATTCCCAGTTTCCAGCTGCCCGGCAGGGCGGAGCGGAACGTGCCCCAGAGTCCGCGGATGGAATCATCCCGCCCGGAGAGGTGCCGTTCCAGGTGGGAGATCCCGGCCGCGTACGCGGCGGGGATCGTGACAAGTGGAAGGGACAGCACCAGCACCAGCAGTCCGGCCAGGAGGGTCTCGGAGAACAGGGCGAAGCGGTTCACCGGGATGGGTTCGCCCCGGTCGGATGCGGGTGTGGTGCTGTCCATGATGCTCATTTTCTGACTCGGTATCCCTGGGCCGTCAGCCCTTGAGGCCTTGGGTGGAGACGCCTTCGACGATGTAGCGCTGGAAGACGAGGAAGAAGACCAGGACGGGGAGGAGGGCCAGGACGGACATGGCGATCATGGCTCCGTAGTCGGAGGACTGGGTTTGGTCCACGAAGAGGCGCAGGGCCAGTGGGAGGGGGTATTTGTCCGGGGTGTTGAGGTAGAGCAGGGGGCCCAGGAAGTCGTTCCAGCTCCAGATGAAGGAGAAGATCGAGGTGGAGATCAGGGCTGGTTTCATGAGTGGGAGCATGATGGCGGTGAAGATCCGGACGTGGCCGGCGCCGTCGATGCGTGCTGCTTCGTCGAGTTCGGCGGGGAGGTTGCGCATGAACTGGACCATGAGGAAGACGAAGAACGCGTCCCCGGCGAGGAACTTGCCGATCAGCAGCGGCACGTAGGTGTCTACGAGGCCGAGCTGGTTGAAGATGATGTACTGCGGGATGATGACCACGTGGAAGGGCAGGAGCAGGGTGGCGATCATCATGCCGAAGAAGATGCTGCGGCCGGGGAACTTGATCCGGGCGAACGCGTAGGCCGAGACGGACGCGGAGAGGATGGTGCCGACGACGGAGCCGATGGCCAGGATCAGGGAGTTGGTGAAGAACGTCAGGGTGGAGACCCCGCCGATCCCGTCCATGGCCGTGACGAAGTTGTCCATGCTGAAGTTCTCTGACCAGAGCGAGGTGTTGGCCCCGCCGATCTCGGCGTTGGGCTTGAACGAGGAGGCGATCATCCACAGGGCGGGGTAGAGGACCACTGCCGTCAGGGCCAGGGCCACGGCGTGGAAGATGCCGCTCTTGACCCGCTTGGCCGTGACTGATTCTGACTTCGGGTTGTACTGGGCCTGTTCGATGTCCGGTACGGGTTTGGTGGGGGTTGCCATGGTTGTCATTTCGCGTCTCCGCTGTAGTGGACCCAGGACTTGGAGGTTTTGAAGATGACCAGGGTGATGATGCCGACCACGATCAGCAGCAGCCAGGCCATCGCCGAGGCGTAGCCCATCCGGAAGTCGCTGAACCCGCGCAGGTACAGGTACAGGGTATAGAAGAGGGTGGAGCCGGCGGGGCCGCCTTCACCGTTGGAGATGATGTAGGCGGAGTTGAAGATCTGGAAGGCGTGGATGGTTTCCATCAGCAGGTTGAAGAAGACCACCGGGGAGAGCATGGGCCAGGTGATGTTCAGGAACTTCCGGATCGGGCCGGCACCGTCCATCGAGGCCGCCTCGTAGAGGTCCGCGGGGATCTGCTTGAGCCCGGCGAGGAAGATGACCATCGGGGCGCCGAACTGCCACACGGTCAGCAGGATCATCATCGGGATGGTCATGTCGGGGTTGCCCACCCAGCCGCCGAGGTTGATCCCGAAGAAGGACAGGCCCTGGTCCACGGGACCGGAATCGCCGAACATCGCCTTCCAGACGATCGCGATGGACACGGACGCCCCGATCAGGGACGGGGCGTAGAACGCGGAGCGGTAGAAGCCCTGGCCCTTGCGCGCACTGTTCAGCAGCATCGCGATCGCGAGGGCCGCGGCGAGCTTGAGCGGGGTGCCGAAGACCACGTAGGAGGTGGTCACACCGACTGACTGCAGGAACCGTTCGTCCTGGAACAAGGTGGTGTAGTTATCCAGCCCGATCCACTTGGGCGGCTCGAACAGGTTGTAGTTGGTGAAGGACAGGTACAGCGAGGAAACCATCGGGCCTACGGTCAGGGCGATGAATCCCAGCAGCCAGGGCAGCAGGAAGGTGTAGCCGGCGCGGGCGTCCGCCCCGCTCCGCTTTGACTTACGCGGAGCGGGAGCGGACGGCGACGCCGAACGCCTGCTCAGGGTTGGGCTTTGAGTCACGAGTTCATTCCGTCAGTAGTGAAAGCGTTGCAGCGAATCTGCTGCTAGGCGTTCTGCTTGATGAGGTCTTCGGCTTCCTTGAACCACGCGTCCGCAGCGCCGTCCACGGTGACCTTGCCGAAGTTCAGGTCAGAGCTGATGCGCTTGAAGGATGCTTCCAGCGTGCCGAAACCGACGATGGGCGGCTCCGGAGCGTCCTTGAGATACTTCTCGATGGACTTCTCGTAGTCAACAACCAGTTTGTCGGTTCCCTCGAAGGTGGTGCCATCACGCTGGGTCTTGGAGGCCGGAACACCGCGGGAGGTCTTGAAGATCTGGCCCACCTCGGGGTCATTGACCATGAAGTCGATGAACCGGGCAGCGGCGTCCTTGTACTTGGTCTTGGCGCTGGCCACCATCAGCATGGAAGGCTTCAGGAACAGGCCCAGGTTGTCCTTGTCATCCGAAGGAACCGGAACGAGCTTCAGCTCCTTCGCGCCACTGTCAGCGAGGTAGCCGGCCATGAAGTTATCCCACGTGACCTCAGTGGCGGTGACGTTGGACCCAAACGGTGACTTGGGGGCGAGCTGGGTTGCGCGCTCCTCGGAAATGAGGGCAGGGGTGCCGCGCAGGTCCGAGTTGAGGTTCCACCACTTCTTCAGGTCATCCTTGGTGAAGCCGAGCTTGCCGTCCTCAGTGAAGGCCTCGATGTTGTTCTGGCGCAGCCAGACGTTGAACATCCACCACACACCGGTGTAGTCGGTGCCGCCGAAGAGCGCGCCGTTACCCTTGGCGCCTACCTCGGTGAGGAACGCGTTGAACTCCTTGTAGTTCCAGCTGCCGTCCGGTTCGGCGATGCCGAGTGAAGCGAGCTTTTCGGGGTTGTAGTAGACGGCGAAGGCGTTGGTGCTGGTGGGGATGCCGTAGGTCTTGCCCTTGATCTGGCCCGAGGGCAGGAGGGACTTCTCGAAGGCGTCGGTGTTGATCTTGACGGTGCTCAGGTCCAGGAGCTGATTGCGCTGGCCGTAATCGCGGAGGTAGGAGAGGTCCCACTGCATGACGTCCGGCAGACCGCCGCCGGCAGCCTCGGTGGCACGCTTCTGCCAGTAGCCCGCGAAGTCGGTGAAGTTGCCGTTGACCTTGATGTCTTTGTTCTTGGCCTCGAAGAGCTCAATAGCCTTACGCGTCCGGGTGGCGCGGTCATCGTTGCCCCACCAGGTGTAGTTGATGGTGACCGGGCTCTCTGCCGAGCCTGTCTCGCCGGCTGTGGTGCTGGACCCGGTTCCACAGGCCGCCAAAGCCGCGGCGGATGCCGTGCCGATAGCCACCGTGGTGAGGAAATTCCTTCTGTTGATCATGAGAGCCTCCTTGCTCGTGTTGCGTAAGCCATCGTTCCTATAGTCACAACGAGTGCTGTGAGCTGGCTTACACGCCTTCTGAATCGATACAATATCGGCAATTAGCGATTTGGGCAAGCGTTTTCCCAAACCGCGGTTTCCTGTAGGTTGGGTGCGTCCCCACCACCACGCTGGGTGCGCCTCAAGACCCTCTCCACAACATTCGCCACGATCTCGCCAAGACCCCCGCCACGACAAAGGAGTCCCATGACCTTGCAGCAAAATTCCGGCCCATCCAGTGTCTGGAGCAATGTGGAAGGGATTGCCTACGGCGGGGACTACAACCCGGAGCAGTGGCCGGTCAACGTCCGGCTGGAAGACCTCGAGCTGATGAAGGAAGCAGGTGTCACCTTCCTCAGCGTGGGGATTTTCTCCTGGGCACTCCTGGAACCGGCCGAGGGCGAATACGATTTCGGCTGGCTGGATGAGGTCATGGACAACCTGGCAGCTGCAGGCATCAAGGTGGCACTGGCTACGGCAACGGCGGCTCCGCCGGCTTGGCTGGTCCGCAAACATCCGGAGATCCTGCCGGTCACGGCTGACGGAACCGTGCTGGGACCGGGCTCACGGCGGCACTACACGCCGTCGTCGGCCGTTTACCGCCGGTACGCCACGGGCATCACGCGCGTCATTGCCGAGCGGTACAAGGGTCACCCGGCGCTGGCGCTCTGGCACGTCGACAACGAACTCGGTTGCCACGTCTCCGAGTTTTACGGCTTGGAGGATGCGGCCGCCTTCCGCACCTGGCTGGAACGCCGGTACGGGAGCATCGAAGCCCTCAATGCCGCCTGGGGCACGGCGTTCTGGTCCCAGAACTACGGCTCGTTCAGCGAAATCCTGCCGCCCGCCGTCGCGCCTTCAACGCTGAATCCGGGACAGCAGCTGGACTTTCAACGGTTCAACTCGTGGGTGCTGATGGACTACTACAAATCGCTCGTGGCCGTCCTGCGCGAGGTCACGCCCACGATCCCCTGCACCACCAATCTGATGGCCTCGAGCGCCACCAAGTCCATGGACTACTACGAGTGGGCCAAGGACCTGGACGTCATCGCGAATGACCACTACCTCGTGGCCGCCGATCCCGAGCGGCACGTCGAACTGGCGTTCAGCGCGGATCTCACCCGGGGAATTGCGGGCGGCGACCCATGGATCCTGATGGAACATTCGACGTCGGCCGTCAACTGGCAGCCACGCAACCAGCCCAAGATGCCCGGTGAAATGCTGCGCAACTCACTCTCGCATGTGGCCCGCGGCGCGGACGCTGTGATGTTCTTCCAGTGGCGCCAGAGCTTTGCCGGATCTGAGAAGTTCCACTCCGCAATGGTCCCCCACGGCGGCCGTGACACGCGGGTGTGGCGCGAGGTGGTGGAACTGGGGTCTGCGCTGAAACGGCTCGCGACGGTTCGTGGCTCGCGGGTGGAATCCAAGGCTGCCATCGTGTTCGACTACGAGGCGTGGTGGGCCAGCGAGATCGACTCCAAGCCGAGCCAGGATGTGAAATACCTGGACGTCCTGCGCGCTTTCCACCGTTCCCTGTTCCTGCGCGGCGTCTCCGTGGACATCGTCCACCCTTCCGCCTCGTTGGAGGGCTACGACCTGGTGCTGGTGTGCACCCTCTACTCAGTCACGGATGACGCTGCCGCCAACATTTCCGCCGCAGCCCACGCCGGCGCCACGGTGCTGATCACCTATTTCAGCGGGATCGTGGACGAACAGGACCACATCCGGCTGGGCGGCTACCCGGGAGCCTTCCGCGAACTGCTGGGGATCCGGGTGGAGGAGTTCCACCCGCTGCTGGCCGGCGCCCAGCTGAAACTGAGCGACGGCGGCGTGTCCACTGTTTGGAGC
>NZ_QAIQ01000395.1 GCF_003061105.1 Arthrobacter sp. HMWF013 | reverse complement strand
GACCACGGAGGTCTGGATCCGGGTCATTTCATCATTGGCGGTAGCGAACGTTTCCCACTGGATGTCCGCTCCGGTTTCCGCCTTGAACTTGGCGCCCATTTCCTTGAACCAGGCCTGCTGCTCCTGGGGATACTGCGAGGTGACGTTCATCAAAACGTTGAGCGTCTTACCCGCGCCGTCCACCTTGCCGGGCGTAGCTCCGGAGGTTTGGCCCGCTGACCCGCCTGAGCCGCCGCATGCGGCAAGCATCAGTGCAGAGATGGTCGCGGCGGCAATTGCACCGAGGCGACGTGGTTTTGACATACCCATGAAACTTCTCCTTTGAAGGCATAGATTGGCAGAGAACCGAAACTGAGCCCAGTCTACGATTTCTTTCTCCGGGCTCAGCGTATGCACTGGGAATGTTCTTGGCAAGCGATTGCCAAGAAATTGTTATCGGAGCGTCACCATGGGTGGCCGGAATCCCCTGGAAACCGCGTCATTGCGGGTTCCAGGGGCGTGTTGCCAAAGAGTGGCATCAGTTGCCAAGCTCCTCGCGGTAGATCCCTTCCATCCAGGCCTCGACGTCGGCCGCCTTGCGCGGCAGCGCGGCGCTGAGGTTGACCGGGCCGTCGGCCGTCATGAGGATGTCGTCCTCAATCCGGACCCCGATGCCTCGGTACTCCTCGGGAATGCCCAGGTCTTCATTCTTGAAGTACAGACCGGGTTCGATGGTGAACACCATGCCTTCGGTCAGGATGCCGTCGAGGTACAGTTCCCGCTTGGCCTGCGCACAGTCGTGCACATCCAGGCCGAGGTGGTGGCTGGTACCGTGCGGCATCCAGCGCCGGTGCTGCTGGCCCTCGGGGCTGACGGCTTCTTCGACGCTCACGGGCAGCAGGCCCCACTCGGCGAGGCGTTCTGCCAGTACCGTGGTTGCCGCCGTATGGATGTCCCGGAACTTTGTGCCGGGCCTGGCGGCTGCGAAGCCGGCGTCCGCGGCCTCCAGGACGGCCTCGTACACTTTTCGCTGGATGTCCGTGAACCTGCCGTTAACCGGCAGGGTCCGGGTGACGTCTGCGGTGTACAGCGAGTCGGCTTCCACTCCGGCGTCCAGCAACAGCAGTTCACCGGCGTTGATCCGGCCGGTGTTCCGGGTCCAGTGCAGCACGGTGGCGTTGTTGCCGGCGGCAGCGATGGTGTCGTAGCCCAGTTCGTTGCCTACTTCGCGGGCACGTGCAAAGAAGGCGCCTTCAACAACCCGCTCGCCGCGGAGATGGGTCAGCGCGCGCGGCAGGGACTTGACCACTTCGACAAACCCCTCCACCGTGGCGGCCACGGCCGTCTCCATCTGCTCAATCTCCCACTGGTCCTTCAACAGGCGGAGTTCAGACAGGGCTTCGGAGAGTTTTTCGTCGAGTGCATCCAGGACGGCGAGGTCCAGGTTCTCGGGATCCTTGGCGGTGTTGTAGCGGGCGGTGTCCACCAGGGCATCGATGTTCTCATCAACCTTGCGGACCAGTCGGATGGAGATGCCGCCGATCTCGGGAGCACCGACGTTTTTGGTGATGGCCCCTTCGAGCTCATCGATGTGGGCGGTGGCCAGGCCAAGGCGGGCTTCGAACTCTGCCAGCGTGGGCCGCGCACCGATCCAGAACTCGCCGGAACGGGAGTCTGCGTAGAACTGCTCTGTATCCCTGCCGGCGAGGGGGCGGAAGTACAGCGTGGCCCGGTGGTGACCGCCGCCGTCGCCCGTTCCCTCAGCTACCGGTTCCAGGATGAGCACGGCGTCGGGCTCATGGTCCAGGCCCAGACCCG
>NZ_QAIQ01000394.1 GCF_003061105.1 Arthrobacter sp. HMWF013 | reverse complement strand
TTCCTGGGCAGCACCGCCAACAAGGCCCAAGTACTTCCGTATCTGACCGCCACGGACCCTGTCCGTGTCGGCTCGCCGGTGACGTTCAAGACCAACGTGGTGCTCAGCTATACCAACAACTCCTGGAAGTTCCAGCCGCTGACCCACCTGACCGAAGCCAACAAGGCCACAGTCCAGCCCGCCGACTTTGGTGCCACCCGCACCGAGGCTCCGGCAGCAGTGGGCGGCAACCTGAAGATCGCGTCCTTCAACGTGCTGAACTACTTCCCCACCACCGGCGACACCCTCACCGGCTGCACCTACTACACGGACCGGGATGGCAACCCCATCACGGTCCGCGGCGGCTGTGATGCCCGGGGCGCTGCGAACGCGGAGAACTTCGAGCGCCAGCAGGCCAAGATCGCCGCCGCCATCACCAAGGCCGGCGCCGATGTTGTCACCCTGATGGAGATCGAGAACTCCGCCCAGTTCGGCAAGGACCGCGACGACGCCCTGGCCAAACTCGTGGAGGCCCTCAACATCGCGACGCCCGGCATCTGGGACTACGTCCGCACTCCCGCCAACGCTCCCCCGCTGGCCGACGAGGACATGATCCGCACCGCCTTCATCTACAAAAAAGCCGTTGCAGAACCCGTCGGCGAATCCATCATCCACAACGACACCGTCGCCTTCGCAAGCGCCCGCAAGCCCCTGGCGCAGGTGTTCAAGCCGGTGGGCACAGGGGACGATAAGCAGTTCATCGCCATTGCCAACCACTTCAAGTCCAAGGGGTCCGCGGCAACACCGGAAGATACCGACCAAGGCCAGGGCGCGTCAAACCTCGCCCGCACCGCCCAGGCCACGTCACTGCGGGACTTCGCTGCGCGCCTGCAGGCGGAGAAGGGCACTGACAAGGTCTTCCTGATCGGTGACTTCAATTCCTACGCCAAGGAAGATCCGATGAACGTGCTGGCTGAGGCCGGTTACGTCAACCAGGACGAGAAGGCACGGAACGCCGACGGCACCGCCAAGCACTCCTACCTCTTCGGCGGCCTGGTGGGCTCCCTGGACCACATCCTCGCCTCCCCGGCAGCCAACGCCGTGGTCTCCGGTGCGGACATCTGGAACATCAACTCCGTCGAGTCAGTGGCGCTGGAGTACAGCCGCTACAACAACAACATCACCAACTACTACGTCCCTGACCAGTTCCGCGCCAGTGACCACGATCCCGTGGTGGTTGGACTGGACCTGCCGGCGGGACCGGCCTCTGTTGAGCTGAACTTCCTCGGCATCAACGATTTCCATGGCCGGATCGACGCCAACACCGTCCTCTTCGCCGGGACCATCGAAAAGCTCCGCGCCGCCGCCCCGGGGGCCACGGCCCTGCTGTCCGCGGGAGACAACATCGGCGCCTCGCTGTTCGCCTCGGCTGTCGCCAAGGACCAGCCCACCATCGATGTGCTGAACGCGCTGGAGCTTGGGGCGTCCGCTGTAGGCAACCACGAGTTCGACGGCGGCTGGGCGGACCTGCAGGACCGCGTCATCGCCGGCGGCACCAACGCTCCGTTCCCCTACCTCGGTGCAAACGTCTATAAGAAGGGCACCACCGAACCCGTCCTGCCGGAATACACCGTGCTGGAGATGGACGGGGTCAAGGTTGCCATCATCGGAACCGTCACCCAGGAAGTTCCTTCGCTGGTCACTCCGGCAGGCATTGCGGACCTCGAGTTCGGGGACCCCGTGGACGCCATCAACCGCGTGGCTGCCAAGATCACGGCGGAGAACCTCGCCGATGTGATCATCGTGGAGAACCACGACGGCGCCGGGTCCGGTACGCCGGATGGTGCCACTTTGGAGCAGGAAGTGGCAGCCGGCGGCCCGTTCGCCAAGCTGGTCACCGAAACCTCGGCAGAGGTGGACGCCATCTTCACCGGTCACACGCACAAGGAATACGCCTGGGACGCTCCTGTTCCGGGGGCCGAGGGCAAGACCCGCCCGATCGTGCAGACCGGCAACTACGGCGAGAACATCGGCCAGATCCGGCTCACCGTGGACACAGCCACCAAGGATGTCACCGCCTCCACAGCGGGCAACGTCAAGCGGACCACTGACACCGCAGCAGGGCTGATTGGTGCCTACCCGCGGGTGGCTGCCGTCGACGCCATCGTGAAGAAGGCATTGGCTGACGCCGCAGTGATCGGCGACCAGCCGGTCGGCGCGGTCACCAAGGACATCACCACTGCCTTCACGGCAGACCCCGCGGGTGGGCCCGCGAAGCGTGATGACCGTGCCAGCGAATCCACGCTGGGCAACCTTGTAGCCGACTCACTGCTCGCTTCGCTCCAGCCTGTTGAACTGGGTGGCGCGGAAATCGGCGTGGTCAACCCCGGCGGCCTGCGCAATGAGCTGTACTACGCCCCGGATGGCACCGTCACCTACGCCGAGGCCAACGCGGTCCTGCCGTTTGTTAACAACCTCTGGACCACGTCCCTCACCGGTGCACAGTTCAAGACGCTCCTGGAGCAGCAGTGGCAGACCAACGCTGACGGCACGGTCCCCAGCCGCGCCTACCAGCAGCTGGGCCTGTCCAAGAACGTGAACTACACCTACGACGCGACCCGCGCCGCCGGTGACCGCATCACGTCCATCCGGGTGGGCGGCGCGTTGATCGATCCTGCCGCGTCCTACCGGATCGGCACGTTCAGCTTCCTGGCCACGGGAGGCGACAACTTCCGGATCTTCACGCAGGGTGCCGACACCAAGGATTCAGGGCTGGTGGACCGCGACGCCTGGATCAAGTACCTCCAGGCGAACAGCCCCGTATCGCCGGACTTCGCCCGGCGCACGGTTGCTGTCACCAACACCACGGCTGCTGAGGTCAGGTCCGGAGAGGCCGTCACACTGGCCGTCTCCAAGCTGGATCTGACCTCGCTCGGCAGCCCGGTGAACACCTCGCTGTCCGCGGTGTTCACCGACGCAGCAGGCACGGTGACCCAGCTCGGCAGCATCCCGGTGGCCGCAGGCTCGGCCACCGTGAACGTGCTGGTCCCGGCTGGCGCGGCAGCCGGCACGGGCACTCTGGTGCTCACCGCTGTCGAGTCCGGCACCGTGGTGAAGACGGACGTGTTGGTGGCGGCCACGGTCTACGTCCCGCCCGTCTGCACCGCCCCGGTGCCGCCCACGAAGTGGTACGACTTCGCGGGATGGATCCGTTACAGCATTGCGTGGATCCAGTACCAGAAGTGCCTGCGAGGCTAAGGAGCTTCGCACCAAACCAACGCGGGGTCACTTCACGCCCATTCCGAAGGGAATATCAGGCGTGAAGTGACCCCGCGTTGGTTTAAGCAGGCGGGTTATGCGGGCTGCGGGACCCGGTGCGGGAGCTGGGCCGTCGCTGCTGCGAAGGAGTTGGCCGGGCGGGCCAGCCCGTAGTGCTCGCGGAGGGTCCGTCCGGTGTACTCCTGCCGGAACAGCCCGCGGTCCTGCAGGATGGGCACCACCTGGTCCACGAAGATGTCCAGGCCGGAGGGCAGCACGGGCGGCATGATGTTGAACCCGTCGGCGGCTCCGGACTGGAACCAGTGCGCGATGGCATCGGCCACCTGTTCCGGCGTGCCCGCGAACGTGCGGTGTCCGCGGCCGCCGCCCAGCCGGCCGATGAGCTGCCGGACGGTCAGCTGTTCCTTTCGGGCAAGGTTCACGATCAGTGTGTAGCGGCTCTTGGCCCCTTCAATGTCATCCTCTGAGGGAAGGTCAGCGGGCAATTGGCGGTCCAGTTTCAGGGACTCGGGTGAAACCCGCAGCTGGCCGGCCAACTGGCGCACCGCGTGCTCGGGCAGGATCAGCTCGTCCAGTTCCCGTTCCAGACGGAGGGCTTCGGCCTCCGTGGACGCAATGACCGGAACGATCCCCGGCAGGATCTTGATGGACTGCGGATCCCGGCCCGCCGCCGTCGTCCGCCGTTTCAGGTCGGCATAGAAGTCCTGCGCATCCGCGAGGGTCTGGTGTGCGGTGAAGACGGCCTCGGCATACACGGCCGCGAAGTCCTTGCCGTCCTCCGAGGAGCCCGCCTGGACAATCACGGGGTGCCCCTGCGCCGATCGGGGAACGTCCAAAGCGCCTTCCACCTGGAAATGCTGCCCTTCATGGTTGACCGGGTGCACGCGGGAACTGTCTGCCCACACTCCCGCAGCCTTGTCCCCCACCAGGGCGCCGTCCTCCCAGCTGTCCCAGAGTTTCTTCGCCACATCCAGGAACTCCGCCGCCCGCTGGTACCGCTGCGAGTGGGCGGGCTGGCCGGCCAGGGAAAAATTCCTGGCGGCGGCGTCACCTGCGGTGGTCACCACGTTCCAGCCTGCCCGGCCACCGCTGATGTGGTCCACCGAGGCGAAGCGGCGGGCCAGGTTGTACGGGTCGTTGTATGTGGTGGAGGCTGTGGCAATGAGCCCGATCCGCTCCGTGACTGCCGCTATGGCCGCGAGGAGCACGGTCGGTTCGAGGCTGGTGTACGGCCGCTGGGCCACGTTTCCGTGCAGGACCGGCGAGTCCGCGAAGAAGATCGAGTCCAGCTTTCCGCGCTCTGCGGTCTGCGCCAGCCGTTGGAAATGGGCCACGTCCGTGCCGGAGAAACTGTTGCTCTCCGGCAGCCGCCACGACGCCTCGTGGTGGCCGGTGCTCATCAGAAAGGCGTTCAGGTGCAGCTGCCGCGCCCCGTTCTCCGGCGCGATCACTGGTTCGCTCCTGCTGCTGCAAAAGCGGGGGCCTGGGAGATTTCAGGTACGACGACGGTCTCGGAGTAGGCGGACGAGTCTCCCTTGATGGAGGTGCTGCTGCGGCCATCGACGCCGCGGGGGATGTCGCCGGCGATGGTCACCCGGTTCAGCTGGCGGGGCTGGCCGTCGTAGTTGTCCGGTGCGTAGTGCTGGGTGATGCGGTTGTCGAACAGCACCAGCTGGTCCGGTTCCCAGTTCACGCGGACCACATTCTCAGGCCTGGTCACGTAGGCCTGCAGGAGGCGCAGGATGTCCTTGGATTCGGTGTTGGACAGGCCGACGATCCGGAGGCGCTGGGCGAACCCGCCGATAAACAGCCCGCGCTCGCCGGTCAGCGGGTGGACCCGGACCACGGGATGGGCCGACTCGAAGTGGATGCGGGTGAATTCCTTGCGGCGTTCGTCGGCGTTGGCGTGTTCCAGGTTCCTGGGCACGGAGTAGTCGTAGTCGTTGGTGTGGATGGCCCAGAGGGTGTCGGCGAAATTGCGCAGTTCCCCAGGCAGGTCCTGGTAGGCGCCGGCCGATGACGCGATCAGGGTTTCGCCGCCGTAGCCCGGCAGGGTGATGCTGCGCAGGGTGGAGGCCTGCGGCGGGTTCACGACGAACGTGACGTCCGTGTGCCAGTTGTTGGCACTGCCGTTTTCGCTGTCCACAGGAAGGACCGCGGGCTTGCCGTCCACCGAGGCCACCGTGGGGTGGGCCTTGGTAAGCGGGCCGAAGTGGCTGGCGAAACGGACCTGGTCCTCGTCGGTCCGGACGTTGGCTTCCCTGAAGACGAGGGCCTTGTGGGTGTTCAGGGCCGCGCGGATCTGGGCCACCGTGTCTGCGGACAGGTCGCGGCTGAGGTCCAGGCCGCGGATTTCCGCGCCAATGCGGGCGCTGAGCTTGGTGAACTGGAGCTTGGTTTCGGTAATGACGGTCATTGGAGTTTCCTTTGCAGTTCGGTAAGGCAGTTCAGTACGGCAGTTCGGTTGGGTGGAGGTCAGGAGGTGGAGCCGACGGCGGTGCGCCAGCGGGAGAAGTGCCGTTCCAGGGCCACGAGCAGCGCATTGACTGCCAGCCCCAGCACGGAGACGGTCAGGATTCCGGCATACATGTCCGGGATGAGAAAGCTCATCTGCGAATTGACGATCAGATACCCCAGCCCGGCCTTCGCGCCTACCATTTCGGCAGCGATCAGCACCAGGATGGATGATGTCCCGGCCATCCGGATTCCCGTGAAGATCGTGGGGACCGCTGACGGCAGAATCACTTTCTGGAAGAGCCGGAAGCTGTTCAGGCCCAGGGATTTTGCGGCCCGGATCAGCAGCGGGTCCACGGTCCGGACACCGGCGATGGTGTTGAGCAGGACCGGGAAGAATGCGGCGTAGGCGACGATGGTGATCTTGGATTCCTCTCCGATCCCCAGGAGCAGGGTGAATACCGGCAGCAAGGCCAGAGTGGCTGTGTTCCGGAAAAGCTCCAGCAGCGGATTCAGGAACGAATTCAGCCAGCCGTACCAGGCGATCAACAGCCCCAGCACCACGGCCGAGACAACGGCGATCCCGAACCCGGATACCGAGCGGGTCAGGCTGGCCTGCAGATGGCTCTGCAGCTGTCCGTTCTCTACGAGCCTGGCGCCCGCTGCCAGCACTTCATGCAGCGGCGGGAGAAAAACCCGGGTGGCGGGAGCGGCAAGGTACTGCGGACCCAACTCCCACAGCGCCAGGAACAGGATGACAGCCAGGGATTTCCAGCCGGCCCTCCCGGCGAGGTGGGCAGCGGCACGCAGCCCGGCCGCCGGCGTCGGGCGTTGTCCGCTTTCGGTGCCGGGCCCTCCGGCGTGACCGCCGCCGGACTGCAGGGGAGGGTCGACGGCGGCATCCGCCTCTGATGGTCGGGTCAACACAGTGCTCATCAGGCGGCACTCCTTTCGAGGGGCTGTTCATCGGGGGCGGTGCCGTCCGGGAGGATCTTCCGGTGGCCGGAGTCCTGGGCGAGGCGGACTTCGTCGTGCAACAGGGACCAGACCTGGTGGCGGTGTTCCACGAAGGCGGGGTGTGAGCGGATGTCCGCCTCGCCACCGCGGTCGGGGATGTGGATGTCCACGATTTCCTTGAGCTTTCCGGGGCGGGCGCTGAGCACTGCCACGCGCTGGCCGAGGTAGACCGCTTCGTCGATCCCGTGGGTGATAAAGACGATGGTCTTCCCTGTCGCCTTCCAGATCCGCAGGAGCTCGTCCTGGAGCTGCTCGCGGGTCTGGGCGTCGAGGGCGGCGAAGGGCTCGTCCATCAGGAGTACGTCCGGCTCATAGGCGAGGCTCCTGGCGATGGCCACGCGCTGCTTCATACCGCCGGACAGTTCGTGCGGGTACCGGTCCTCGAAGCCGGCGAGGCCCACGAGGTCCAGGAATTCGCTGGCCTTCGCCGCCCTTTCCTTCCTGGACAGGCCACTGTTCTCTAGACCGATCGAGACGTTGGCCGAGGCTGTGCGCCACGGGAACAGGGCGTATTGCTGGAAAACCACGGCCCGGTCCTGGCCAGGCCCGGTGACTTCCTTACCGTCCACCAGGACCTTCCCGGACGTGGGGCGGGAAAGCCCGGCCAGCAGGTCCAGGAGGGTGGTCTTGCCGGAGCCGCTGGGTCCCACCAGGGTGAGGAACTCACCGGCGGCGACGTCCAGGCTGAGGTCATCGATGGCCGTGAGGACTGAGGGTTCGCTGTGGCGGCGGATGCCGGAGCCCTTGCCCGGCCGGACTGCGAACTCCTTGGTGACGTTCCGGAGGCTGATTTTGGGTGTCATGTCCTATCCTTTCGAGGTTGCAGCAGGCGCCGGGGTTTCCAGCAGGTTGAACTCATTCGTGTAGAGCTTCCCGGTATCCAGTTCGCCGTTGATGATTCCCGCTGATTGCAGGTAGTCGGACCAGCGGGTGAAGTCCCTCTCCTGGATCCGCCCTCCCGGCGATGCCACCCCTACGCTCTTCCAGTACTTCAGCGCCTCGGTGCTCTCGTTCCGGCCGCGTTTGGCGATGATTTCCTCGAACTTGGCGATCACCTGGTCCCGCGGGGTGGTGCGTTCCCACTCGATGGCTTGGGCGACGCCGGTGACCAGCGTGCGGCTGGTTTCGGGGTTCTTCGCCAGGAAGTCGTTCCGGAGGACATACTGGCCGGCATCGAAGGGACCTCCGATGACGCCGACATCGGTAAACAGGGCACGCACGCCACCCTCGGCGAGCGCCCGGTCCTGGAGCACACCACCAAGCGTGCCGACGTCGACCTGCTTCTTCCGGAGTGCCACTTCGGTCTCGTTGGGCGGGACCACCACGAGCTGTACCTGTTTGATTTCCTCAGGAGTCAGGCCGCTGTTCTTCAGGTGGGTATTGATGACCGCTTCGTGGTGGGCGCCCAGGGTGTTAACGGCGATCTTCTTGCCGATCAGGTCCCTGGCGGTCCTGATGGGGCTGCCTTCCTCCACGTAGTACCCGGTGAAGGTGTCTTTGTCCTCGCCGTAGTAGTTGATGACGGCTTTCACCGGTGCTCCGGCCTCGATCAGCTTGATCACGGCGCCGGTGAATGCTCCGCCGATGTCTGTCTGGTCCGTGGCAACCGACTGGATGCTCTGCGGGCCGCTGGTGGTGTTGCTGACCCACTCGAGTTTCACGTCACCGAGATAGCCGAGGTCCTCCGCCACTTCCACCAGGGCTACAGTGTTGGGCGAACCCTGGTAGCGGACCGTCTTTACCTCGGTACCTTGGCTGCCCCCTGACTGCGCCGTTGCAGCGCCGCCACAACCGGTCAGCACAAGGGTGAGTGCCATGGCGGCAGCAGCAGCGGCTGCGATCCGTCCCGCAATGCCTCCTGCAGGGTCTGCGGCCGGGGTTGTTCGTGCGGGCTGGTTTCGGTTTTTCATGGGGGATTCTTTCTGCATTTGTTGGACGGGGCACCGGCTGGACCTGCAACGCCAACCGGCAATGCCGGTCCGGGCCGGCTGGCTCGTGGCAACCACTAGAGCAGAGAAGAATCGGCGGCAGAAGACCCTGGTTCACGGGAAGAAACTGCGGGTCACGCGAGTCCGCGGAGCGTCTTCCGGAGCAATCCGGGACGCAGGGGTCAACGCAGCGTCATCTCCGGCAAGAGTGCACAACACGGCGTAACACGGCGTCAGGGGGAAGGGCTGCGGGACGTCATGAGGGGCAACGCCAAGCCGCAGCCACTCAACATTCCGACGTCGGATGAAATGCCTGGCTACCTGCCACGACTCAGGGGGTTGTCCTGCGGGGCACGGCCGGCCGTGTCGGGGAGGCAAATATTTCTTTCCGGGGCACGCCGGCTCGCCAAAGCAACGCGGGGTCACTCCTCGCCCAATACAAGGGGAATATTGGGCGAGGAGTGACCCCGCGTTGGTTTTCTTGGGGGGGGGTCAGTGGCCGAGGATGGCCCGGGCGATTTCGTCGGCGTCGCGGAGGGTGCGCTGGCCGCTGGGATAGTTGGGGCCGCCCTGCTGGACGGATTCCGCGGCGATGGCTGTTCCCCATTGGGACGCCGAAAGCTGCAGGCCCAGTACGTACAGACCGTCCGGGACTGCACCGTTGGATGCCACCGGCCGGTACGGGTGCGGGGCAACGTCAAGCCCGGTGGACTGCACGGGGGCACCTTCGGCGGTCATCATCAGCCGGGGGCGCACCAGTCCCTCCGCGAGCAGCTGCTCCAGGAGCGGTGAGTCGTTCGCGGATACCCGGTTGGCGGGTGCGAGCGCCTCCACCATCGTCCTTGCCGTGACGGGCGGACCGCCCACCCATGGTGAGAGGGCAGTAAATCGTCCGGTCCGCCGGTCCACGCCGAACCGGGGATCGGGTCCGACAAAACTGACCACCCCCGCACGGGCCAGTGCGGCCAACTGCTCGGAACGGAGGGCCGGGGGCCCGCTGGCGAGGCCCTCCACAAACGACTCAAACCAGCCACGGAGGCCGGCCACCCACGAGGCATCGGTGATGCCGCCGTCGGCCACTGCCGTCTTCAGCACCGCCCGCCCGTGATGCAGCGCACCGATGGCCATCTTCACCGGGTCCTGCTCCCCCAGCGCTGAACGGCGGGCGTCATCAACGAGGTAATCCACGACGGCGGCGTCCAGTTCAGCCCGCGATGCGAAAGAGCGGCCGGCCAGCGGGGAGGCCAGACCCAGCAGATCCAGGCGGTGCCGCGGCCCGATATGCACGGCCAGGACGCTGTCCACCGAGGCCTCCCAGTTAGCGGCGCTGTGGGCGTGGGGACGCAGGGCTTCATCCAGTGCGGCCAGGAACGCGGCGGGGTCCGGGACGGCCCCTTTCTGCGAGCGCACCAGGGTGGAATAGTAGGCCCACAGGGTGTCGCGGTGCAGCAGCGGCCAGAGATCGTGCTCGAAGCCGGGGGTGATCCCGGTTGCCGCGAACCTGGCAAGCGCAGCGTCGGTCAGGTACCGCAGCGTGACCGACGACGGGTAGTAACCGCCCAGCGCCGCCTTGGCCCGGTAGGGAGTGCCACGGCGTGAGGCAGCAATGATCAAGGGCTCCTGACCGGAGGGCTGATACTCGAGCCTGGCTCCGGCGTCGATGAATTTTCCACCCCTGCCCTCGGTGAGCTGCCCCATAACGTCGAAGAAGTTCAGCCCCATCCCCCGGACCAGGACAGGTTCCCCGGCCGGGATGGCGGACCAGTCGACGTCGGCGGGGACAGCAGGCGGGAAGTACTGCAGGCCCAGCCGGCCCGCTGATGACTGCAGCTCACGCTGCTCCGGGTTGAGGCGGGAGCTCAGGTGCCCCAGTGCCAGGACCACGGAATCGACGGTCAGCGAGCCGCCGCCGGCGAGTCCCACGTCGAACGTTCCGGCGGCTGCTGTTGCGCCGCCGGTACCCGTTGGGCGCACCCATTCGGCTTCCGTCTCATGAAAACTGATGGTGACGCCGTCGGGGAGCTGTGCCGTGAGCTCCTCGAGCGTGCAGCGCAGGTAGCGGCCGTACAGCGCCCGGCTGGGAAAGTCGCGGGATCCCAGCGCTGCCAGTTCCGACCGTTCGTCCGGCGTGAGGGAGGGCAGCGGATCGGTTTGTTGGCGGACACGCCAGCGGTCGAACGTCGTGCCGGCGAGGGGTTTGGCCAGCCGGGGGTCCTCCGGAATGACTGTGGGATAGAAGGACTGGGTGTTCATCAGGTACAGCCGGGACTGGTCAGGCTGCCACACATGTCCGGGACCCGCCGGGTAGGGATCGATCACGTCAATGTGGAGAACGGAGCCGGGGTGGGCCGCGGCGTTGGCGAGCAGTCGCTCCAGCACACTGGTTCCCCGGGGGCCGGCGCCGATGATGGCGGTCCGGATGCTCTGCGATTTACCCACGGCATCCAGAGTATCGGCACGCGCCCGTTGTGTTTGACTTGCACGCTGCGCTCAGATGTTGTTTGGATGGGGCGCATGACCACCACAGCAGCTGATCAAGCGCCCGGTTCTTCCTCCGCCCAGACTTCTTCGAACGCCTCCACCGGCGGGGTCGCCCCCGAACCCACCGACGAGAACGTCTGGCTGGAGGAAATCTACGGAGAGGCGCAGCTGGACTGGGTCCGGGAGCAGAACGCCCGCACCGAGGACCTTCTGGAGGACGCCGACTATGCCGGCCTGGAAGGAAGCATCCTGGAGGTGCTGGACTCAACGGACCGGATCGCCATGGTGGGCAAGCGCGGCGACTGGTACTACAACTTCTGGAAGGACCAGGCCAACCCCAAGGGATTGTGGCGCCGGACCACCTGGGACAGCTACGTGACGGACTCCCCCGAATGGGACGTCCTCCTGGACGTTGACGCCCTCGCCGCCGCGGAAGGTGAGGAGTGGGTTTTCCATGGGGCCACCTTCCTGCGCCCGGCCGCCGGGGAACCGTACAGGCTGGCGCTGGTGGCGCTCTCCCCCGACGGCGGCGATGCCAACCGATACCGCGAGTTCGACGTCGGAACCCGCACCTTTGTTGACCCCGCAGCCGGCGGCTTTGACCTCCCGACGGCGAAGGGGAACGTCTCATGGCTGGATGCGGACACGCTGTTGGTTGCCTCCACCGCCGGGGACCTGCCCAAGACCGCCTCGTCCTACGCCCGGACGGCCGTCACGCTGCGGCGCGGCGAGGCGTTGTCCGCTGCTGACCGGTTTTTTGAGGTGGCTGAGGACCACATGATGGCCCTGGCCGCGCATGACTCAACGCCCGGTTTCGAGCGCACGTTCGCGGTGGACTACATCGACTTCTTCAACCGCCGCACCTTTGTCCGGAACGGCGCCGCCCTGGTTGAGATCGACGCACCAACGGATGTGAACCTCAGCGCCCACCGGGAGTGGCTTCTGTTCCGCCCGCAGCGCGACTGGGCTCTGGAAGGCACCACGTACCCCGCCGGTTCGCTGCTCGCGGCAAGGTTCGAGGACTACGTTGCCGGGACGCGGGACATCTCGGTGCTGTTCACCCCGGATGCCCACACCTCACTGCAGTCGTGGAGCTGGACGAGGAATTTCCTGCTGCTGAACCTTTTGCGCGACGTGTCGTCCGAGATCCGGGTGCTGGACCCCACCAGGCCGGGCCAGGCGGCCGACGGTGCGGCCTGGGCGTCCTCGCTGCTGGACGCCTGCCCGCCGCTGCACGACGTCAACGCCTACGCGGTGGATGACGAGGATGAGGGACCGGCCGACGGCGGTGCAGGCGACGATTTCTGGCTGGTCGCCACGGGTTTCACCACGCCCAGCACCCTGATGCGCGGCACTTTGGTCAGGGACGGTGCCGGCGCCCACCGCGCCGAAGAGGCAGACCCCGCCGGCGGTGCGGGTTCCGGGACGGGCGGCGTGGTGAGCAGCCATACCACCGTCAAGTCGTCGCCGTCGTTCTTTGATGACGCCAACTATGAGGTGCAGCAGCACTTCGCGGTGTCCGCAGACGGCACCCGCGTACCCTATTTCCAGGTTGCTTCGCGGGAACTGGTCCTGGACGGGCAGAACCCCACGCAGCTCTCCGGTTATGGTGGTTTTGAGATTTCCAGGACCCCTGCCTACAGCGGGACTGTGGGCAGGGCGTGGCTGGAGCGTCGGACTGGCGCCTCCGGCGGCCCGGGTGTGGCGCTCCATTCCCGTGGCGGAGTCTACGTGGTGGCCAACATCCGGGGCGGCGGCGAATACGGCCCCTCGTGGCACCGGGCAGCCCTGAAGGAGAACCGGCACCGCGCCTTCGAGGACTTCGCGGCAGTGGCGCAGGACCTGATCTCGCGCGGGGTCACGTCCCGTGAACGGCTTGGCTGCGTGGGCGGCTCGAACGGCGGGCTGCTGGTGGGCAACATGCTCACCCGCTACCCGGAACTCTTTGGTGCGGTCTCGTGCGGAGTGCCCCTGCTGGACATGAGGCGGTACACCAAGCTCTCCGCCGGACACTCGTGGATCGCCGAATATGGGGACCCTGATGTGGCTGAGGAATGGGAGTTCATCAAAACCTTTTCGCCCTACCACCTGCTCCGGGACGGGGTGGAGTACCCGGAGACATTCATCTGGACGGCCACGTCCGATGACAGGGTGGGGCCGGTCCAGGCCCGCAAGATGGCTGCCCGGATGGAGGCCATGGGCATTCCCAATGTCTGGTTCCACGAGGCGCTGGAGGGTGGCCACGCCGGTGCCTCGGACAACCGGCAGGCGGCCGCACTCCAGGCACGCAGCCAGCACTTCCTGTGGCGGACTTTGGCTGGCGGGGGCGCCTGACCCCGCTGCCCTTACCAGGGCCACATGGCCGTTTTGCGCTGCATGCCCCGTTCTGCGTATCCTTGGTGGGCTAGGAATAGCAATTGGAGACGTGCCAGAGCGGCCGAATGGGCTTCACTGCTAATGAAGTGTGGGGCACAACTCCACCGGGGGTTCAAATCCCCCCGTCTCCGCGTTTGGCCCCGGTCCTTGACCGGGGCCTTTTGCGTACCCGGGCGTAGTGACCAGAGCTTTTTGCCTCCTTGAGATCCCCGTGCCCGACCGTCCGGCGTGCAGCCAGTCCGGCGTACGGACACGCAGAGCGCACCGTCAGCCCGCAGTGGCAGGATGGTTCAATGGCAGCAAGCAACAGCGCGGACGGGGAAACCGGGACACAGCAGGTCTGGAATCCGCGGCTTGCCCTGCTGGTGGCCGCGACCTTCTTTATGGAGATCCTCGACGGCACCATCCTGACCACTGCCATCCCCAGCATCGCCGCGGACCTGCGCGTGCCCGCCGCCGACGTCAACATCACCATGACCGCCTACCTCATGACGGTGGCCATGGGCATCCCGTTCAGTGGCTGGCTCGCGGAACGGATGGGGGCCCGCCGGGTCTTCTGCCTGGCGATCGCAGTGTTCACCGTGGCGTCGTTGGCCTGTGCCCTGAGCACCGACCTCACCATGCTGACCCTCAGCCGGATCCTGCAGGGCGCCGGCGGGGCCATGATGGTTCCGGTAGGGACGCTGGTGGTGCTCCGCGGAACGCCCAAGTCAGAACTGCTGCGTGCCACGGCCTTCCTGGTGTGGCCCGCACTGCTCGCGCCCGTACTGGCACCCCTGGTGGGTGGAGCGCTGACCACTTATCTCTCCTGGCACTGGATCTTTCTTCTCAATCTGCCCTTGGGTGCGGCCGCCTTCATTGCAGCCCTGCGGCTGGTCCCGGCCGGTGCCGGCGACCGCCAGCGGCGGCTGGACTGGCTGGGCCTGATCCTCACCAGCGCCGGAGTGGGCGCCCTGGTGGTTGGCCTGGAACTGGCCACCGCCCATCCCGACGGGCCGTGGGCAGCCCTGAGCGCAGCTGCCGGTGTGGCGGCGCTGGCGGCCGCCGTGCTGTGGATGCGGCGCGCCAGAACACCGCTCTTTGACCTCACCGTCTTTTCCACCCGGACCTTCCGTGCCATGGCCACCGGCGGGTTTGTGTACCGGCTGACCATATCCTCGGTGCCCTTCCTCCTGCCGCTGATGTTCCAGGCCGGTTTCGGCTGGTCGCCGCTGCACGCTGGAATCATGGTGGCCGCGGTTTTCGTCGGCAACATCGGCATCAAACCGGCCACTACCCCGCTCATCCGGCGCTTCGGCTTCCGGGCAATGCTCGTCTTCGGTTCGCTTGCCTCGGCTGTGACATTCGCCGCCTGCGCACTGCTCACCCCTGATACACCGGAAGTCCTGATCTTCGTGCTGCTGGTCTTCAGCGGGGCTTTCCGTTCAATCGGGTTCTCCGCCTACGCCTCGGTGCAGTACGCGGACATCGTGCCCGCCCAGCTCACCTCCGCCAACACAGTGTCCGCCACCCTGGTCCAGCTGGCTGCGGGTGCCGGCATTGCCGTGGGCGCGCTCCTGATCCGCATTTTCGACGGCGTGGGGGCCTTCCCTGCCGATCCGGCCGGTCCGTACCGTGGGGCGTTCCTGACCATGGCCGTCCTGATGCTCCTCAGCACGGCGGACAGCCTGGCCCTGCACCGGCATGCCGGTGCGGCGGTCAGCCGGCCTGGCCAAGAACCAGCGGAAGAACAGCCCCCGCCCCCGCCCGCCGCAGGGCGCGTCCAGCCACGGTAACTGTCCAGCGGCTGTCCACGAGGTCATCGATGAGCATCACGCCCTGACCGTCCAGGGCAGCCAACGCAGCCTCCAGCTCCGGGCCCACCACCACACGGTCCCAGACTCCGGCCAAACGGTACGCGCTGTTGCCGCCACGGCTTCCCGTTGGTCCGCCGTGGCCGAGGTCCAGCTCCCCCAGGTAAGGCATCCTGCCGATTTCCGAGATCCCCCGGGCAAGCGAGCGGACCAGTTCAGGTTTGCTGCGTGAGGGCATGCTGACGATTGCGGCCGGCCTGCCTGCCCCGCTCCAGCCCGGGTTTCGGCCAACAGGAGTTGCCCATTCGCGCAGGACCTGGACGCACGCCTGCAGCATGGCCGGATCGACCTGGCGGTCCTCGGCCCCGGCAGCGAAAATTTCGCGCATTGCCCCGCCCCAGCCCAGATCGGTGAGCCTGGCCAGCACGCGGCCGTCTGTCAGGGATTCGTCGGGCTTGATCTTGCCTTTGACCGGAACGCCCAGGCGGTCCATGCCGCTGGGCCACTGCAGGCGCGCCTCCAGGACGCCCCCGGCGCGGCTGAGGGTCTGCCCGGCCGCCGCGGTGGCGTCCTCGGCGATGTCCGCAGGGAACCAGCGGCCGGCACAGTTGTCGCACCGTCCGCAGGCGTGCGCCGTCTCGTCATCCAGCACCGAGGTGATGTACTCCATGCGGCAACCGGCGGTGTCCTGGTAGATCACCATGGAGTCCTGTTCGTCCACGCGGGCTTCGGCGATCCGGCGGTAGCGTTCAGCATCGTAGAACCAGGGCTGGCCGGTGGACCGCCAGCCGCCGCCGACGCGTTCAACGGCACCGTCCACGGCCAGGACCTTGAGCAGCAGTTCCAGCGGCGTGCGGCGCAGGTCAACCCGCGCCTCCAGGGCAACCGTTGACACGGCCGTGCCGGCGTCAGCCAAGGCGGTCAGCACGGCGCTGGCCTTCTCCTCGGAGGGCATCGAAGCTGTCGCGAAGTACTGCCAGATATCGCGGTCCTCGGATCCGGGCAACAGCAGCACGTCTGCGTTTGCCGCGCCACGGCCCGCACGCCCCACCTGCTGGTAATAAGCCACCGGGGAAGACGGAGCCCCCAGGTGGACCACGAACCCAAGATCCGGCTTGTCGAAGCCCATTCCCAGGGCGGAGGTGGCCACGAGTGCCTTCACCTGGTTGTCCTTGAGGAGTTGCTCAGCCCGTTCGCGGTCGGCAGGATCGGTCCGGCCCGTGTAGGCCTGCACTTCGTGCCCCGCTTCGGCGAGGAGCCGCGCCGTATCTTCGGCTGCGGAGACGGTCAGGGTGTAGATGATGCCGCTGCCGGGGAGGTCTGCCAGATGGGTCAGGAGCCAGCCCAGCCGTTCCCTGGAGTTGGGCAGTGCCAGGACGCCCAGGCGCAGGGAGTCGCGGCCGAGGGTGCCGCGGATGGTCAGGACACCGGCGCCCAGCTGTTCCTCGATATCGTGGACCACGCGCGAATTGGCCGTTGCAGTGGTGGCCAGCACGGGAACCGAGTCCGGCAGTTGCGTGATGAGGTCCGCAATCCGGCGGTAGTCCGGCCGGAAATCGTGGCCCCAGTCGGAAATGCAGTGCGCCTCATCAATGACCAGCAGGCCGGTCCGGCGGATGAGCTCCGGCAGCTGGTTTTCCCGGAACGAGGGGTTGGTGAGCCGTTCCGGCGAGACCAGCAGCACGTCAACCTCATCCGCTGCGAGCTGTTCCCGGACAGTGTCCCATTCCAGCTGGTTGGCGGAGTTGATGGCCACGGCCCGGACACCGGCGCGGGCGGCGGCGGCGACCTGGTCCCGCATCAGGGCAAGAAGCGGCGAGACGATCAGGGTGGGGCCGGCACCGCGGCGCCGGAGCAACAGGGAGGCCACAAAATACACGGCCGATTTGCCCCAACCGGTGCGCTGGACCACCAAAGCCCGCCGGCCGCCGTCGACCAGTGCTTCGATCGCTTCAAACTGCCCGTCATGGAAGTCCGCTTCCGGATGCCCAACGAGTTCGCGGAGGACTGCCAATGCCTGGGTCTTTGTGGAACCGGGGTCAGGAGCTGCAGCGGAGCGAAGGGCGGTGTTCTGGGTATCGGCCATTGATTCAGTATCCCAGCCCCCACTGACAGCCGGGACCCGGAGGCTCCCTTTGTGGATATGGTGCGGGCAACACTTCCCCTCCACAGGCACCTGTCCGCTTCCACGTAAGATAAGACCCGTGACTAGCGAACAGACAAAGACTTTTGACCTTTCGGCATCCTTCAAGGCCTACGACGTCCGGGGAATCGTGGGTGATTCCATCACCGCCGAAATCGTCGAGGCCGTCGGTGCTGCGTTCGTTGATGTCCTTAAGCTGGAAGGCCAGACTGTCCTCGTGGGCGGCGACATGCGCCCGTCCTCCCCCGAATTCAGCAAAGCGTTCGCAGACGGTGCCGCCACCCGCGGAGCCAACGTCCAGCTGCTGGACCTGATCTCCACCGACGAACTCTACTTCGCGTGCGGATCACTGAATGCGGCCGGCGCAACGTTCACCGCCAGCCACAACCCCGCTGAGTACAACGGGATCAAGATGTCCAAGCCGGGCGCGCAGCCCATCTCCTCTGAATCCGGGCTCAAGGAAATCCAGGCACTCGCCGAGCACTACCTCAACACCGGCTCCATCCCGGCAGCCCCCACCCGCGGCCTGATCGGCGTCCACGACGTCCTGAAGGACTACGCCGTGTACCTGCGCAAGCTGGTGGATCTCTCCGGCTCCCGCCCGCTGAAGGTCGTCGTCGACGCCGGCAACGGCATGGCCGGCCTCACCACCCCGGCGGTCCTGGGCGATTCCCTCCTGCACAAGCTTCCGTTCGAGATCATCCCCCTCTACTTCGAGCTGGACGGTTCATTCCCCAACCACCCGGCGAACCCCCTCGAGCCGGAGAACCTCCGTGATTTGCAGGCCGCTGTCCTCGCCCACGGCGCCGATATCGGGCTGGCTTTCGACGGCGACGCCGACCGTTGCTTCGTCATCGACGAAAAGGGTGAGCCCGTTTCGCCGTCGGCCATCACCGGCATGGTGGCGCGCCGCGAAATTGCCCGCGCCCAGGCACAGGGTGAGGCGAGGCCCACCATCATCCACAATCTGCTCACCTCCCGCGCAGTGCCGGAGCTTGTAGAGCACGACGGCGGCCGTGCGGTCCGCACGCGCGTGGGCCACTCCTTCATCAAGGCAGTCATGGCAGAGGAAGGCGCGGTGTTCGGCGGCGAGCACTCTGCCCACTTCTACTTCCGCGACTTCTGGAACGCAGACACCGGCATGCTGGCCGCCATGCACGTCCTGGCTGCTCTGGGGGAACAGGACGGCCCGCTGTCCGAGCTCGGCCGCGAGTACGAGCCCTACGTTTCCTCCGGCGAGGTCAACTCCGAGATCGAGGACAAGGCAGGGGCCGTTGAGCGGGTCCGCGCAGATTTCGCCGCGGAGGACATCACCATTGACACCATGGACGGCAGCACGTTCACGGCAAACGACGGCAGCTACTGGTTCAACCTGCGCCCTTCCAACACCGAGCCCTTCCTCCGCCTGAACGTGGAAGCAACGGACCGTCCCACCATGGAACGCGTGCGCGACCGCGTGCTTTCCAATGTCCGGCGCTAAACCGCACGTGGACGGCAACGCCACCACCGGCCCAGAGGCAACCCCGGGGGAAAGCTCTTCCTGGCGGGACAGCGTCCCGGAAGCCACGGCCACGGACCTGGAAAACCTGCTCGGCACGGGCATCGGCGCGGCCCAGGAACAGCTGCAGCGGAACGGCGGGTTCCTGCCGTTCGCGCTGGTGGTGGAGAACGATGGTGAAGTCCGCCTGATGGCCGTCACCCCCGCTGATGCCAAGGACGGTTCGGACGCAGACTTCGACGCCGATTCGATGATCAGCGACCTCACCGAACTGCTCCGCCAGAACAGGGCTGAGTTCCGAGCCGCGGCGGTGGTCTGCGACATCCTCCTGGTGGAGGAGGACTCGGACGCCATCCATGTGGCCACCGAGCACCGTGACGGTTCCCTTTTTGCGGCCGTCCTGCCTTACAAACCCAACACAGAATCCCACGAATGGGAGTTCGGCCAGCTGGCAGCTGATTCCAACGAACCCGCCATCTGGGTGGACTAGACCTCCGCTAGGTTGATGACATGAGACTCAATGCCTTCGCGGACGTCAGCCTGCGGGCCATGATGGTGCTGGCGGCAGCACCGGACAGCAACCTGCTGACGACGCAGAGCATCGCCAACGCAGTGGGCACCCCGTACAACCACGTCAGCAAGGCCATGGCCAGGCTCCGTGAGCTGGGCATGATTGACGTCGAGCGGGGACGGAACGGCGGCTCGCGGCTCAACGCGGCCGGCCGCGCGGCAACGGTGGGCCAGTTGCTGCGGCTCTTGAACACCCGCGCAGACCCGGCCGACTGCCACACCCTGAATGGCGAATGCCCGCTCATCAACGAGTGCAGGCTGCGCGGCGCCCTGGCCCGCGCCCGGGAAGCGTTCTACCAGGAGCTCGATCCGCTGGTCATTGCCGAACTCCCCAGCTACCGGCAGATGGCGCCGGTCTTTGCCATGATCGGCTTGCGGCCCGGTTTGTAGGCTCCGCCAAAGCCCACCACGTCACCGATTTGATTCGAAATTCTACAAGGTGTAGAACTTGGATATGAATACTTGTATTTCGTATACGAGTATTGAATCCGGCCGGATGAAAGCCCCGGTCCCTACATCAGGAGTACATATGCTCTCGGACAAGTCCCGCCCAGTCATTGAGGCAACGCTGCCGTTCGTCGGTTCCCGGATCGGAGCCATCACCCCCAAGTTCTACGCCCGGCTGTTCGCCGCCCACCCCGGACTGCTGGACGGCCTCTTCTCCCGTTCCAACCAGCGCTCGGGCAACCAGCAGCAGGCCCTGGCCGGAAGCATCGCCGCCTTCGCCACCCACCTGGTCAACAACCCGGGCACCCTCCCGGAGCAGGTCCTCTCCCGGATCGCCCACAAACATGCCTCCCTCGGCATCACCGAACCCCAGTACCAGGTGGTCTACGAGCACCTGTTCGCCGCCATCGCCGAGGACCTCGCGGAGGTCATCACCCCGGAAATCGCCGAAGCCTGGACCGAGGTGTACTGGCTGATGGCCGACGCCCTCATCAAAATCGAAAAGGGTCTCTACGCCGCCCAGGCCAACGATAAAATGTGGATGCCCTGGCGCGTGGCTGCCAAGACGCCAGCGGGAACCGGTGCCATGACGTTCACCCTTGAACCGGCGGACGACACTCCCGTCACCCCCGCCCTGCCCGGACAGTACGTCAGCGTCAAGGTCCAGCTTCCGGACGGCCTGCGCCAGGTCCGCCAGTACTCCCTGTCGGACGACGCCGGCCTCGGCAGGACCTTCACCACCAAGCTCGACGACGACGGCGAGGTGTCCCCGGTGCTGCACAACGGCGTCGAGGTCGGCGACATCCTGGAGATCTCCAACCCGTACGGCGAGATCGTCCTCAAGGACGGCGAGGGCCCCGTGGTGCTGGCGTCAGCAGGCATCGGCTGCACACCCACCGCGTCCATCCTGCGGTCCCTGGCGGAGTCGGGTTCAGGTCGGCAGGTGCTGGTGCTGCACGCCGAAAGCACGCTGGAAAGCTGGGCGCTGCGCGGCCAGATGACGGACGACGTCGACCGCCTGGACGGTGCCGAACTCAAGTTGTGGCTCGAAAAGCCGGCCGCCGGGTCCTACGAAGGATTTATGTCCCTGCGCGAAGTGGATCTTCCGGCCGACGCCTCGCTGTACCTGTGCGGGCCGCTGCCGTTTATGAAGAACATCCGCAACGAGGCCATCAACGCCGGCATCCCCGCCACCAGGATCCACTACGAGGTGTTCGGCCCCGACATCTGGCTCGCGAGCTAGATATATTGGTGGGCCCACGCCGGCAGGGTTCCCTGGCCGAGCTTGCGAGGCCAGGGGGCCGGCGGGGAAGGACGACGGCCCCGCAC
>NZ_QAIQ01000393.1 GCF_003061105.1 Arthrobacter sp. HMWF013 | reverse complement strand
GCCCACGCAGGCGAGGAGCCGCAGTGCGAAGAATGCCTCAAGCGTGCTGGTGAGGCCGAAGCCTGCGGTTGTGAGGTTGAAGAGTACGAAGCCTGCAAGCAGAACCGGCTTACGGCCCCAGCGATCGGCCGCGGGGCCGGCGATGAACCCGCCGATGGCCAGGGCAACGAGGCCTGCCGTCACGGTGGCTGTGATTTCACCGATCGAGGTGCCCCACTCCGAAATCAATCGGGGAAAGATGTGGCTGACGATCGACATGTCCATGCCGTCCGCGACCATGATCAAAAAAGTGAGCACAACGATGAGGCGTTGGCGGCGGCTCAGGGGTGTCCTGTCTATGAACTGTTGAAGGCTTATTTTGCCGGGGGCAGCTGTTTCCAAGGGGTTCCTCTCAAACTTGCGTAGAACATCGGTAACGTGAATTGAATCACACTAACGGTCAGAACCATATGGATCTTTTAAAGATTACTTTCTTGGCAGCCGACACCCAAGGGGGAGTGACGGGCGCGGCTGCCAGGATCTGGAGCAGAAAATCAACATCTGTTGATAAATTTATGTGAAACACTCGAGAAAACGAGAGGGCAACCATGACCCATGCCAACGGAAGGTCCATGTTCCGGCGCAACGATAGGCCCTGGCGGCGGGGCGCTGCCGGACCCGTTTCCCAGCCGCCTGAAGCGTCCCACCTGACCCGTTATGTGACCGACGGCGTTCCGGCGCCCGAGCCCAATGGCGCTTCCGTGGCCGAGGCCATGCGGTTTTCGCGCAGTGGGCCGGGCCGTATGGCGATGCTTTTCTACCCCGCACCCACGACGGCGGCCATCACGGAACTCGCCGATGCCTGGGACCTGCACCCCCTGCTTCGTGACGACCTTTTGCACGCACGTCAGCGGCCGAAGCTCGAGCGGTACGGTGATGATCTCTTCCTGGTGGTGCGTTCGGCACGGTACCTCGATGAGGTCGAGGAGGTTGACTTCGCCGAATTTCACCTGCTGCTCCGCCCGCATGCCGTGGCCGTGCTGTGCCAGGGCGGGCGGTGGATCGACGGCACCGACGGAACGTCCTTCAACGAGGAGGACGCCGCAACGCCTGACCGCAAAGAGCGCACGTTACTGGCCGACCAGCACCTGTTGAGTCTCGGACCGGAAGCTGTGGCGTACCGCCTGCTGGATGCCATTGTGGATGGTTATGCTCCGGTTCTGCAGGGATTGGCCATCGACAAGGAGCAGATCGAAAGGCAAGTGTTCGGCGGCGACGCTGCGGTAGCAGAACGCATCTACCGGTTGAGCCAGGAAGTCATTGACATGCAGCACACGGTCACATCGATGACCGACGTGCTTCACTCCCTGCGGGCGGGCTTCGGCAAGTATGGGATTCCGGACGAACTGCAGACTTATCTTCAGGATGTTTCCGACCACCTGCTGCGGGCCGCCGCGCAGACAGCCGAACTCCGGGACGCCCTCTCGCAGATACTGAACGTGAACGCCACCCTGGTTGCCCAGCGCCAGAATGAAGACATGAAGAAGATCTCTGCATGGGCGGCCATCCTCTTCGCGCCCACCCTGGTGGCAGCCGTCTACGGCATGAACTTCGACGTGATTCCCGAACTGCACTGGGCCTACGGCTATCCCTTTGCCATCGCCCTGATGCTGGGCTTTGCGCTGGCGTTGTATCTGATCTTCAAGCGCAGTAAGTGGATGTAGGGGAGTGGCCTACGCGTCGTGCCCGCCAGTCAAGATGGCCTGCACCGCAGGGGCAATGTACCTGACAAGTGATTCGGTGTCTTCGCTGACAAGGGAAGGAACCTTGACGATGCGCCGACCGACAACAAGGCCGATCAGCATGGACGAGGCGATCCCGGCCCTGGTTGCCGTGTCCTGCAGATGCGGCAGCTGGGGGGCGATGGCTTCCGTGAGTCTCGCTTGGATGAACTCCCGCAGCTGGGATGACGCCTGTTCGTTGCTGATGGCGCTTCGTAGCATTGCGAGCAGCGGCTCAGAGTCTTTCGGATCGCCGTCCCAGACCTGGAGAAAAGCGCGGGTAACGCGTTCTCCGAGGGAATGTTCCGGACCCTCGAAGGCTTCTGAGAAGCGCGACAGGGTACTGAGGGTGATGGACATTACGGCACCGAACAGCTCGTCCTTGGACCCAAAAAACTGCATCACGAGCGAGGCGTCGACGCCCGCGTCTGCCGCTATCTTACGGATCGTGGCACCCGCATAGCCCTCCTGGGCGAAGCGCGCCTGGGCCGCGTCGAGGATGACCTGTCGGCTTCCGCTCGTACCGGGCCTGCGGCCTTGCCGCTTTGGACGGGCCGTGGGGGCGGGTGTAGTAGGCATACGACGAGTCTAACCTATCTCAACAATCGTTGAGATATTCCTGAGGGGTTTATCCCGATGAAAAGAGGGGCGCACCTACCGCCGGTTCAGGTGGTAAGCGCGCCCGCGTCTCATTCCGGGTGCCTGGGGTCAGGCCGACCTGATGGGGAGTTGCAGGTAGGAGGCGTGCTCGCCGCCGGTGTGGATGACGTGCTGTCCGCTGTTTGCACCAGCGTACTCCTGGATGCCGGGCATGAGCGTCCCGAGCAGGTTCCGCGAGCTGATGATGAACCTGAGTTGCTCGCCCGGGTGGAATGCGAGCCCGATCGGAAGCAGGTCAATCTCGATTTCGACCGGTTCACCCTCGGCCAGTTTTTCGATCCGGTCGAAGCTGTGCGCTGGGACGTCGTCGGTAGTCAGTGCCTCATCCAGGTGGCGCAGGGACACCCGCAGCCGCCCGTCTGATCCCTTGTACTTCAGGATCGTGGCGCCATGATCGGTGAGATCGTGGGCCATTGCACTTTGATTCGGCACGGTGAAGGCCTGCAGCGGCGTGCCGTAGGCGTCGAGTTTCTGGATGAGGACGAAGAGGTCCATATCATCGGCGCCGCGCGCTTCAACCCAGAGATGGGCTTTCGGGTAGCCGACCATCACCGTCTCCGCCTCGAAGCGGGTGATGAAGGAGACCGCGTTCGGGTTGGAGTCGACGGCGTACGAGGCTGACGCTTCGCCGCCCGGCATCGTGGTGCTGAGCGCACGTGTCCTGCCGTCAAGGTAGAACTTCGTCGAGGTGACATCCTTCGGCGGGAAGGCGTCCGCAGCAACGTTGACCTGGTCGCCGCCTTCGAGGTCCAATACCGAATACCGAACCGGGGGAGTGGTTTCCCAGCCGTTGTCCTCGTCCTTCAGGTAGCGGTCAAAGAACCGACGCAGGTCCTCGACGTTCGCCTCGTCGTAGTAGTCCGGCCATTCCTGGCCGTTGTGGATGCGGAGCCACTTCTCCTCGGACGCGATCCGCCGCCAGGCGCGGAACGTTCCGGCGGTGTGCAGGGTGTTCGAGTAGCTGGCCACGATGTAGGCCGGCACGGTGATCCGGCCAAAGTCCGGGATCTTGTTTTGCCACAGTTCGCCCATCAGCGGGTATCGCTCGGCCTCGGAAATGATGTCCTCTTTCCGGTTCTTGCCGAAGAAGCTGCCATCCTGCAGTTGGCGGGCGAAGCCGGTGTCGGGCATTCCGCCCCGCATCACGAGGTCCCGGTAGACATCACTCACGCCCTCCCACGGGTTGATGGCCGCCAGATGCGGAGGCTGCTCGGCTGCGGTAAACCACTGGGAGACAGCGAGGTAGGAGGTGCCGCTCATGCCCACTTTTCCGGAGCACCAGGACTGTTCGGCCAGCCACTCAATGAGGTCATGGCAGTCGCGGCCTTCCTGCCGGTCCCAGAGCACGCTGTCACCCTCGGAGTCCACCACACCGCGGACATCCGGGTTGCAGATGGCGTAGCCCCGGGCACACCAGTAGGCCGGGTCCGGGGCCTCAAACTTCTCCAGCCCGGACACGGTGCTGTTGGCCAGACCCACCAGGCCGAACACGCCCATCACACTCAAAGAAGTGCCCTGCCCTTTGCCGTAAGGGCTCCATGCCACGATGATCGGAACCTGCTCGACGCCTGCAGGACGGAAGACATCCACGTAGATCGTCACGCCGTCGCGCAGTTTGACGGCGACGTCCTTCTCGAACACGACGTCGACCGGGAGTGGCCGGAACTGGGGCGCCACCTGGAACCCCGCCTCCAGGGTCCGGGTCCCCGGGTCGAATCCGGTGAGCACCCCGCTCCGGGGAGCGGGCAGCGGGTGGGATGGAATAAAGATCTTCTGGTCATCGCTCATGGCGATCTCCTCTTGTCTCTGCGTCCTGGGACGTCTTGTTCTTCATTGCGAGTGTACGTCTGCAGCACGAGAAACTCAACAGCTGTTGATATTCTGTGGGATAGTGGTTGCATGGACGGATGGGAGCATGTGTCAGCGCGTCTCGGGTTCGCCGCGGTTCTGGCAGATGCGGGACTCAACCCGCCAGATGTTTATGCCGTCGTGCTTGTGGATCAACATACGGCCCTTACCGCCGATGAGGTTGACCCACACGATGTTTCCATCACCGGTGATGTCGTCAATCCAGCCGGCGTCCCTTATCTGGGAGCCTTGGCCAAGCTCAACGAATTCTTCCCGCCACAGGTGCTTCCATTGCCGGATCAGGAGCGGCCGGTCCCGCCTGTCGGGCCAGGAACGGTTCAAAAGCATGATCGCTACTCCTTACAAAACATCACTACGGTTAGTATTATTACTAACTATGGCCACCCATTCTCCAACTTTCAATACCTTGGAAGGTGTTGAGGCGGGAGGCAATGGTTGCGGCGAGCAGGCATCGCCGCCAAAGTGAAGCAGGGCCTGCCGCGGCCCGACGTCGGGTCACGTGCAGCAGGTGGCGTTGATGCGCCAAAATAAGCTAACCGTTACTGTGTTTAGTGATTGAAGAGGATACCCGATGACCAACCCACCC
>NZ_QAIQ01000392.1 GCF_003061105.1 Arthrobacter sp. HMWF013 | reverse complement strand
GTGGATGCCGATGGCGCACTCGTCGGCCCGGGCGACGTCGCGGTGCAGTCCGCCCGCGCCCTCCAGAACGCCAAAACGGCGCTTGCCGCAGCTGGGGCGACCCTCGCCGACGTCGTTCAGTGGACTGTGCTTTTCGTCGACAGCGCCGATCTCGCAGCGGGGTACGGTGCGATCGCCGCGGAACTCGCCTCCGATGAACCGGCCCTGGTGACCGCAGCCCGGGTCACCGGACTGGGTGTGCCTGGCGCGCTCGTGGAGATCAGCGCGGTCGCCGCCGTTCTGCGTTAATGCTCCTGCTTGGCTGAGGGCCGATGCACCGGAACGGTTCTTCACGTGGTCAGCCTTGCACCTGGTCCCGCAAGGCGTCGGTGCGCTCCTGGATGAAGGTACGGAGCGTGTCTGTCTGCTGCGCCAGTTCGGCTTCGGTGAGGTCATCGCTGGAAGGCACGACGGCGGCGATCCGGTCCAGGAGGCCGGCGGCGGTGCCGCTGCCATACAGTACCTCGTAGAGGTCCGCGTGGGCTGCGTCGTACGCGGACTGGAAGGTTTCGGACGCCAGGAACCGTTCCTTAAGTTCGTTGCCGCCTCTGCCCCCGCCTCCCCCGGCGCCAGCACCGATTCCTGCTTCCACTCCGGCTTCGGTGGCATCCGGACGGGCACCCGCCGGCGGCGCCCCGGCGTCGTCGCTTTCGCCCTGGGGCCGCTGCATCCCGCCGCCTCCCCCGCCGATGGAGACCTCCTCATCAGGGGACGCCGCCGCATTGCCTGTCATTGCCAGGTTCAGGTCCCAGGAAATGACGGAGATCTTCTTGGTTTCGAGGTCGTACCAAAGGTAGTAATTCTGCCCGGGGCCGGCCATATCGTCGCCGTTAACCAGCAGGTTCATGGTGGCGGCATAGCGGGCGAACGATTCCACATCCACCCAGTTGGCCAGTTCGGCGTCAAACTCCTCGTCGTTGGCTTCGGAAAGCCACTTGAGGAAATCGACGACAGGCTGGAGGTCCTCGGTGTCCTCCGCATTGAGCTGCTTGAACTGCTCCCCGTAGGTTGCCAGGTCATCGCCCTGGTACGTGAAGCTGGACTCGGCGTCGGACTTGTACAGAACCCCGGCCGTGTCGAAGAGCGAATCAGCGTAGGCCTCGTCCGGGTTCTCAACCAGCAGCCTGGTCTGCGTGGGGCTGCCGTTCACGGAGTAGGTGGTGTAGGCGTAGCGCTGTGTGGCCTGGCCGCTCACCTCCGTGAGAGCCAGGGCCAGGGCCTCGTTCAGTACGGGCGAGCCGGGCCGCAGCGATAGCTGGGTGAGCCCTTCGTAGGTCTGGCCATCAACGTACTTGTCGAAGTCGATCAGCAGCGGCAGCGACTCCGGAACATCGGAGGAGATGCCGGATGAAACCGCCGCCCCGCCACCCCGGGCTCCGTTGCCGTCACCACTGAGGCTGCGCAGGGTCGAGTTGCCTTTGAGCCGCACGCCGATATCGGCGACGAGAGTTCCGTCGATGGTGATGTCCGCCCGGATCCACTCCTTGGACCCGTCCGCTTCGTAGGCTGCGATCATGCCGGCATAATCCGCCTCGTCCCACGCAATGCTGACCGTGTGGGAGGCATCCGTTGCGAAGAGTGTGGACTCCGCCGCGGTGGTTTCCGCCGTCGTGGTTTCTTCCGAGGCTGCGTCCGCCGGCGTGCCAGTGGACGCGGCGGAGGTCCCCGCGGCCGACGGGTCCGTGGCCGTGCCCGCGCCGCAGCCGGTCAGGGCAAACGCAAACGCGAACGCGACTACGGAGGACGAGAGAACGGTATGGCGGGTGAGTCGCATTGGCCTGCTGCTTTCAAGCTCGGAGTTGGTCAACTCCACCCTTCCGGCCGCACCTGTGCCGTTGCTGTGCCGGACGTCAGCGGGCAGTGTGAGATTTGGAGCATCCGCTTATCAATCGACAGTGGGCATTAAAGTGTGCATATGGGAAACACGGCCGAGATCAGCACCACCGGTGTAGTCCTGGCGGCCGGCGCCGGAACGCGGCTGGGGATGGGCCCTAAAGCGCTTCTGCCCTACCGGGGCCGTCCGCTCGTGGAATCAGTCGCCGCGGCCCTGCTCGACGGCGGCTGCAGCGAGGTGGTGGTGGTGCTCGGCGCCGGCGCCCAGGACGTCGCCTCGCTCGCCAGGCTGGACCGCTACCGGACAGTGGTGAATGAGGACTGGCCGTCCGGAATGGGCAGCTCGGTCCTGCTGGGCAACGCCACCGCTGACCCGACGAACCACCTGATGATTGCCCTGGTGGACCAGCCCGGTGTCACCTCCCGGACGGTGGGGCGCCTGCTGGCCGCCCACCGTCCGGGCCGGATCACCGCAGCCGCCTACAGCGGCCGGGTCGCTGACGGAAGTGCGGGCGGAACCGTCCCCCGCGGGCATCCGCTGCTCATCGACGTCGGACTCCGGCCCGCTGTGGCGGCCACGGTGACGGGCGACGCCGGCGCACGCGGCTTCCTGCGTTCCCACCCGGAGCTGGTGGACGACGTGGACTGCGGTGATGAGTCAACGGGCGAGGACATTGACACTCCGGAGCAGCTTCGCCTGCTGGGTTAGTCACTTCCAATTCCGCTCAGGAGCAGCTCCTCAAGCCCTTGCTTGAAGCCGGACCGCCCGCCGTGCGCAGGATGCCTGACTTTCGGTGCGTCCAGCCCGTTTCGCACCAGGCTGCGGTGCGCAACATTGCCAACGGCCACGATGGTGTCAATACCAAAAAGCCCCGTCAGCTCCTGCCAGAAAGAAGTTCCGAGACCAGCTTCCAGAGCCGTCGGCGTGCGGTTGGACAGAGGCCGGCCCGGCACGTGCGTGTGCCACGGACAGGCGCTCCACAACAACGGAAGGAACTGGAGCTCCACCAGAACGTCCCACATCACGGTTGCCGTCGGCTCGGCCGCCACGTCCACCGCTTCGGCCGGAAGCTCATAGCCTTTTCCGGGCCCGAACAGGCCAAGACTGTTGGCAGGCCCAGAGAACATGGTGCGGTTGGTGAAGGGGACCCCCGTGATCCTCATGCCCCTGAAACCCGGGGCTTCACCAAGGAGCAGCACCTGTGGCGAACGGTCCAGCATCTCCCGCAGATAGATCTCCAGATTCCGGCGGCGCACGGCATTTTCCGGGATGGTGTCATCGAAGAAGTTGGTGCGTCCCGGCGCTGAGGGTGCAGCCGCGAGCCGGTCCACGAAGGCGCTGACAGAGGATTCAGTCACTCATCCCCCGATCATGAAGGAAAAGCAGCCTACCAGCGCGGGTGGATTGCCTCGCGGAAGTAGTGATCGTAGATCCAGCGCACACCCTCGTCGAATTCGCCGTTAAGGGAAACATCAGCCGCGGCGGCGTTTGCAGTGGCCTGCTCCACGTTCCTTGCGCCAGGAATCACGGTGGTGACGCCATCCTGCGCGGCGATCCAGGCGATGGCCGCCTGGGCCGTGCCAACACCTTCGGGGACCAGCTGCTCGAACTCGGCCACGGCCTTGAGCCCCAGCTCGTAGTCCACCCCTGAGAAGGTCTCGCCGACGTCGAACGATCCGCCCGTGCGGTTGTAATTGCGGTGGTCATTCTCCGCGAAGGAGGTGTCCTTGGTGTACTTTCCCGAGAGCAGGCCCGAGGCAAGCGGGACCCGGGCGATGATGCCCACGCCGGCCGCTTTCGCCGCGGGCAGGACCTCGTCCAGCGGCTTGAGGCGGAAGGCATTCAGGATGATCTGGACGGACGCGGTGCCTTGGTGCCGGATCGCCTCGAGGGCTTCATCGGTGCGTTCAACGCTGACGCCGTAGTTGCGGATGGCCCCTTCGGAGACCAGCGTATCCAGGGCGTCGTAGACCTCGGCATTGCTGTACACGGCGGTGGGCGGGCAGTGCAGCTGGACGAGGTCCAGGCTGTCCGTGCCCAGGTTCTTCCGAGACCGGTCCACCCACTGGCGGAAGTTGGCGAGGGTGTAGTTCTCCGGCAGCTGGTCCATGCGGCGGCCCATCTTGGTGGCCACGGTAATGTCCAGCCCGGGATTGTCCTTCAGGAACGTACCGATGGCCTGTTCACTCTTGCCGTCGCCGTAGACGTCAGCCGTGTCAAAGAGCGTGACGCCGGCTTCCACGGAGGCAGCCAGGATGGCCTGCGCCTGTGCCTGGTCCACGTTGCCCCAGTCAGCGCCAAGCTGCCAGGTGCCGAGCCCCACGATCGAGACGTTGCGGCCGGTCTTGCCCAATATGCGCTGTTCCATCCTCCGACTATATGCAACGCGGGGTCAGATCCGGCCCAATTGAGCCGCGTTATTGGGCGTTGAGTGACCCCGCGTTGCTCTGGGAGACCCGGAGCGCGGCATCTTTCAGGCCAAGGTAGATCCTGTCCCGGGCAATAGGGAGCAAGGCGAAGCGCACACCGGTGGCATTCCGGATGGCGTTGGCGAGGGCCGGCGCCACGGGGTTGAACGGGCTTTCACTCATGGACTTCGCGCCCAGCGGGCCCAGCTTGTCATTCGTGTCGGCGAAGTACACCTCGCTCCGCGGCACGTCGGCGAAGGTGGGGATGTGGTACTGCCGCAGGATGTCCGTGGTGACCCGGCCGGCGTCGTCCACCACCACTTCCTCATACAGCGCGGCACCGATCGCCTGCGCGATCCCGCCCTCAATCTGGCCGCGGCACTGCCGCGGATTGACCACCACGCCGGCGTCGGCGGCCTGCACGCTCTGCAGGATCCGCAGCTCCCCCGTACTGCGGTTCACCGCGACGCGGAAACCGTGGACGTTGAACGCCACCGAGCGCGGCGTTCCGCCCCAGCGGCCTTCGGCGGCGAGTTCGACGCCGGCTTCCGCAGCCGCGTGCGCCAGTTCCGCCAGCGGCACGGGGGTTCCCTCGCACACCACGGTGTCGCCGTCGAGGATGCATCCGGAGGACTGGACCTGGCGGATTCCGGCGGCGAACGCCCGGATCCGGACAGCGAGTTCCTCCGCGGCGGCGAGCGTCGCCTTGCCCGCCACGACGGTGCCGGCGGAGCCGAACGCTCCTGTGTCGTGCTCGATCAGGTCCGTGTCGGACTGCCGGATCGCCACCCGTGAGGCGTTGGTGGACAGAGCTGTGGCAGCCAGCTGGGCGTGCACTGTGGTGGTGCCGTTGCCGAACTCGGCGGTCCCGACGTCGGCCTGGTACGTTCCGTCCGGAAGGAGCCGGAGCTTCGAATGGGCGAAATGCCCGCGCGGCGGCACGGTGTCGATCATGGACAGCGCGGCGCCTTCCCCGGTGACCCAGCCCGGTCCAAGCCGGTCAAGCCCGGCGGCGCGGTCCCGTTCCAGGCCACGGTCCAGCGCATCGCGGACCAGATCGAGGCACTGGTCCAGGCCGTAGCTGCCGTAGTGGACGTCCTCCGCCGGCTCGGGATGCGTGGACAGCATGTGATCGCCTTCGCGCACCATGTTCCGGCGGCGGAACTCCAGCGGGTCCATCCCGATGCCGACGGCGAGCTCATCCATGGCGGACTCGATCGCGAAAATCATCTGGCTCAGCCCGTAGCCCCGGAAAGCGCCGGACGGGACCGTGTTCGTGTAGACCGCCTGCGCATCCACTTTCTTGTTCCCGCATTTGTACACGCCCAGGGACTCCCCGCAGCCGTGGAACATTACTCCGGGGGCGTGGTTCCCGTACGCGCCGGTGTTGGTCAGGACCTCCAGCTTCAGCGCGGTCAGCTCACCGTCCGCGCTGGCACCGGCCTTGAGCCTGATGGTGAACGGATGCCGGGTGGTGGTGGCGGTGAACTGCTCCGTCCGGGTCAGTTCGAGCTGGACGGGCCGGCCCAGCTTCAGGGCTGCCAGAGCCACGATGTCCTCGGTCAGTACTTCCTGCTTGCCGCCGAACCCGCCGCCCACGCGTCCTGCAACCACGTGGACCTGTTCCTCGGGCAGTCCGAAGACCCGGCACAAGGTGCGGCGGACCAGGAAGGGGACCTGGCTGGAGGTGCGGACCTGAAGCCGGCCGTCGCTGTCCACGGAGGCGATGGCGGCGTGGGTTTCCAGTGCCACGTGCTGGACCCGCTGCGTCTGATAGGTCTGTTCGTGGATGAAGCCGGCGGCCGCGAAGCCGTCCTCCACGTTGCCCAGTTCGGAATGGAGTTCGGCCACCACATTCTGGCCGGGCCGGGCGATCCGCGCCGTGGGGCCGTCCTTCTCGCCGTGCACCAGCGGCGCGCCGGGGCGGATGGCCTCCTGAGGGGTGAACACCGCGTCGAGAATGTCGTACTCGACGGCGAGCGCCCGGACCCCCGCTTCGGCGGCCTGGACCGACTCTGCTACGACGGCGGCGACCCGCTGCCCGATGAACCTCACCACGTCATCGAGCACCCGGGTATCGTCCGGGTCGTCGGTGAAGAGCTCGTGCTGGGCAGTGGAGAACAGCTGCGTTGGGGCGTCCTGGTGGGTGAAGACCGCCACCACCCCCGGAATTTTCAAGGCCGCCGCGGCGTCGATGCCGATGATGCGGGCGTGGGCGTGCGGCGAGCGCAGCAGCTTCAGGTGCAACAGCCCCGGCAGCTGGTCTGAAGGGACATCCAGGGTGTAGCGCGCGGCGCCGGTGACCACCCCGAGGCTGGCCGGGGCGGGGACGTCGTCACCCATCCCGCCGGGCCGGGGTCCGGGCTGTCCCTCCCCCGCGATTCCCGAGCCCTGGCCTGCCGGTTCCGGGTGCCCGGCGGGATGGG
>NZ_QAIQ01000037.1 GCF_003061105.1 Arthrobacter sp. HMWF013 | reverse complement strand
CGACGAGCTTGCCGGTGAAGGCGGCCGCGGCGGCGATGCCTGCGATCACGGCGAGGCCGAGCAGCACCGGGGTGAGGAAGCTGAAGACCGCCGGGGCCAGGGCGACGACGTCGGCGGGAATGAACGGGACCCCGATGAGGGCGGCGGCGGCGAGGGCCGGGGCGATGAAGGCGCCGATGGCTGCGCGGTGGCGGGTCGCCGGGAAGGTGACATCCGAATCGAGGTCGAAGCCGGGCAGCCCTGCGGTGACCTGGGCCAGGACGGAGCGGACTTCGTCCTGGGAGGCGCCGCCGGCGGTGATGGAGATGACCATGGCCGCCGGGGAGGTGGAGTGGTGGACCGGGGTGGCGGTGCCGAGCCGGTTGGCCAGCCAGGGCGAGTACCGCTTCCGCTCCTTGTTCGAGGGCGCGCGCATCGAGACGGCGACCCAGGAGTCGGCCGGGAGTGCGTTGGCCAGGATGCGGGGAAGCTCGGTTGGGTCGATGCCGGACTGGGTCTCGCGAAGGGCCGGTGAGTTGCGGAAGACCAGGCGCCCGATGGCGGGTGAGTCGGCCAGATCGGTCGGCATCTCGGTCTCTTCGGCACGGGCACCGACAGTGTGGGCCAGGTGGACCGGCGCGTTGGCGGCCACCGTCTTGCCGTCCAGGATGACGTAGCCGTGAAGCCCGGTTGCCTCGCGGCGGGTCAGCAGGGTCGCTGCACCGTTCTGGGCGACAGCGGAAGCGAAGGTCCCGGCCCGCTGCGTGAAGGTGGTGGGGTTGGTATCGATGCCGCCGGCGCGGGCGAGGCGGAAAATCCTGAGGTCCATGCCCTAGACCATGCGTAGAATCAGCCCCCGCTGCTGAGAAACCTCATATGCGGGATAAGCGCGATTTTGGATCGCCTACCCGCGAATGGAAATCCCGCGAAACCCCGGAAGCCAGGATTCAGGTCCGCGCCCGGCTTCGGGCCTCTCCTACGTGTGGTTTGTGCAGGATAGGAACCCTCATCTTCTCGGGCCGCGGCTTGTACCAATCCAGTGTGCGGCATCCCTCGCAGAAGAGCAGCGCTGCGCGCCGCTGGCCTGCGGCCCTTCGGTGGCCGGGCTCCGCCCTCAGCCTCACCCATCAGGGACCTCCGGCCGACCCCCATCCGACGGGACTGCGTCCCAACCCGTCAGCTCGCGGCCTACAAGCAAAGGGGCTCCGCCCCAGGGAGTGCCCCATCCAGTCCCAGCCTCGGCTTGCAGTCAGCCGGACAGGGAGCGCTGCGCGCAGGCCCGTCGTGGAACAGCCAGTGCCTTCTCTTCAGGGAGTCTTGTGGTTGTAGGGGCTGCGCCCCGGGAAGGCAGGGGTCAACGATGCGTGGAACGCCAAGTCATCGACCCGTCATCGCGCTGCGCGAGCAGCGAGGAGAACCTTCAAGTCATCGTCCAGCGGCACGAACAGCTACACGATCCGTTCAGCCAACGACCAGCTCTTCGGACGGACGAAGTCCGGCTCCAGGCCGCAGGCCTTGTCCTTCAGAGAGGCCATCTCATGGGGAAGCTGCTGCGGAGCAGCCGGACAACGGACCGACAACAAGAAGCCCCACGGAAAGGAGGCCAGCCCGGCGGCAGCCGGGCCAAGGAGAGCTCTCAGAGGAACGGCCAGACAACGAGACGCGACACGAGAAGCTCAGCTCTTGGGCCATGTCCCCGGCGCGAAGCGCCTAAAGAAGCCAGCCCCAAGGGAAGCCCCGACGAGAAGACAACGACCAGTGCAGCGTCACGGGCGGCGCAGCCGCCTAGCCCCGCAGGGAAGGCCCAGTCACCAGGAGAAAGCAGCCCCCAAGGGGCCCGGAAGGAGCGCAGCGACGGACGCGGCCCCGCAGGGTGCGGGCCCACCCGTCGGCACCGGGCGCGCAGCGCCCTGGCCGACAGGGTCGACGTAGAGAGAACGAACAGTGAAGAAGGAGAACTCAAAGGTCACGTACAGCGGAAAGGGAAAACGGGAAGGGGAACGCAAAGGTTTGGGGCGAAGGCGCGCAGCGCCTGAGTCCCCTCTTAAATATGCCTCCACTCCGACCTCCACCCACAAGACTCACAGCACTCACACTGACTCACAGGCCGACGACACCAGGGCTATCGCCCGCCCTTCGCTTCGCTCCGGATGGCAGCCAGCAGAGCCGGCGGGTCGGGGGTGGTGGAAGCGGCGGCGGCTATCGCCGGTCGGTATCACTCAAGCGCGCCGCACAACACCGGCCCGATCAGGTCCCAGTTGGAGATGTCATGCTGGCCGGCCATGGCGAGGATCTCTTGCTCGGACTGGTCGGCGTAAACAATGCGCCCGACCTCCTGGACGGTCACCCCTTCGCTGGCTTCGTTCACGACGTAGCGGAACCCGACAACCGTGAGGTTGCTGCTCTCCGCATCCCAGGTCTGGACGAAGTGGCCCCGGACCACGATGCTCTTCTGCGTCTCCAGGTTCGTCCAGGTGTCGGCGGGGGCGGAGACGAACTGCTTGAAGCCGGTCACGTTGCCGTCCGCGTCCTTGAACACCGTGTAACGGGTGGACACGGTTCCGCTGATGGACGCGTCAAAGTCACCGCAGTCGGCGATGCCGGTGCCCGACTGGACGTCCGGGCCGAAGTGCTCAGGTGCAGCCGCCGAAGCCGAGCCGGCGGAAGCAAACAGGATTCCGGCGACAGCGACGGGAGCTTGGAAACGTAAGCGGGACATGAGAGCGCCTTCCATCGTGAGTGGGCGAGACGTCGGGACGAAAGGCGCTCGTGGCTGAATGCTGGCCGCCGCGGCGGTGCCCGTCAAGAGATTCCCGAAGCAGCGAAGTCGGCCCGGCGGCGCGTCGCAGAGTCTCCCCACGTCAGCGCCTCTGGCCGTCGTTGACCGCCGCCGGATTTGGGAAGCGAGGCAGTCAGCCGAAAATGTCCGCTTGCCTGCAGTGCCGCCTGGGCAGGGGCCGACGTCGAAGCATTCACTGCTGGCCGGGACGGGCGACGGAGATGACGTACTCCTCCATCGTGATGCCGCGGACTGAGATGTCGGTGGCCGCGTCCACGCCGACGAAGCGCAGGTGCCAGGGCTCGTAGGCGTAGCCGGTGATCTGCTCGGCGCCGGACGGGTAGCGGACGATGAAGCCGAAGCGGAGGGCGTTGGCCGCGGCCCATTTGCCGGCCGGCAGTTCAGCGAAGCAGGACTCGAAGCTGCACGGACCGTTGCCGCCAGCTATGTCCATCGCCCATCCGGTCTGGTGTTCGGAATGGCCATGGGGTGCGCTGACCGTTGCGGCAGTATCCGGCCCGAGCACCGCGGTGTGCTTCTCGTGGACCTGCGCCTGGGTGGCGGGGGAGCGGTAGCCGCTGACAGCCCGGTGGTGGCGCTAGACATCGGCCCGCAGATTCCGGCCGTTGCTGAACTCGGTGGTTCTGTGCCCAGAATGGCCCGCACGGTTATGTATGGCCTTGGCTACACTTTCCTCATGACACCGCATGACGAGAACCGGCACGACCGCCTTGAAGACCTGGATCCTGAAAGCCTCAGGAGGTACCGACTCGCGCGCCTTGCCGGCAATGACCAGATGGAACGTCACATCCGGATGATGGGGCTGGAGGAAACGGCCACCCTGGCCAAGCGGTACGCGAAGGAGCAAAAGGTGATCGCCGGCGTTGGCAGGGAAGCCGGGCTTGATGTTGAGGACCTGGCGGTTATGCATCGAGGTGACGAGGACCCGCGCGCCGCGGCGTGGGCGCAGGCAATAGCCTTGGAGCACCCGGAGGGGACCCCGGACAACGACCGGATGCGCGCCTTTATCGGGCTGCCGACAGCGACGCCCGGGACTCCCAGTCCCTTGATAGTGCAGGAGCATGATGGCCCGTCGGCAGGCGCAATTGAATACCGTATCTGCCTCGCCGCCCCTGAGGAAGGGATCAACGCCGCGGTGACCTCTCTGGGGGACCGGACCGGCGACGACGAGGAGGAGATCACCGCTGATCTGCAGGCAGCGCTCCACAAGCATCTGGTGGGGCTGGATCTAGAGCACATCAGGAGCATCGCTGTCGAGCTGACCCTCGGCGAGGAAGTCGTTGTGCGGATAGTCCCGGACAGCGAGCCGACTGGAATTTCTCGCCCGCCATCGGCCAGCTTGTAGCAGGTCCCTAACGAGGCCAGTGGAGAATGGGGGCCTCGTGCTTCAGCAAGAAGGGGGACGTGGACACCGGTAAAACGAGGCAGAACTGCACCACCGTAAGTTCGGTACCTCCGTGCCGTGGCAGCACTTTGGTTTAGGACCGGTGGCCCATACCATCTGCGACATCCCGGCCGACCGGCGTGAGGACGATGGCCGGCCGGTCACGAACTCCCGGACGATCCTGGTCCCGGAGGGGGAGTACAAGGTGGGGTGGTCGGAGCGTCACACCTTCCCGAAGAACGACAAGTACCAGGTACTGGAAACCGTCTCCGGTAGCTGCAGAAGAAGGAACGGCCGCCCAAGTGATCTAGGGCGGCCGTTCTCATGCGCTTACTGCGGTGCCAGGGGTGCGGTGTGGTCCGTCCAGGCGTTTCCGTCCCAGTACTGCTGGACATCCCCTCGCTGATACCAGCCGGCAGGAACGTTCCCTGGGGGAGGCGGAGGAGGGACATCTCCCGGCGCGGCTACTGCCCTCGCAGCTGCTGCTACCTCCAGTGCTGCGGCATTCTGGTGACCAACAGGGCTGGCCTTGTATTCTGCAGCAGCGTTGTTCACCTTGGTCGCAAACTTCCGAGCCTTCGTTTCATCAAGTCCGCGAACCTCCTTCAGGATGACGTCGTCGGGAGTGATGATGTTCAGGTAGACCTTCGTCCTGTCCTTCTTTGCTATGGCACCCACGACCGCCCCGGCTTTACCTGCCAGCATAGCTCCGGCGACAACTCGCGTTGCGGTGACCCTGGCGCTGACCGCTGCCCCCGTCTCAACATGGGCTTCACACTCGGCGATTGGCCACACCTTCGGGGGCAACAGGCCGCCACCGGCCTGCTTCTTCAACTCGCCACCGGCCAGGGTCAGGTCCTGGAACGTCGTCGGGAAGGTGAAGGCGGCCTTGAAGACCCCTCCAAGCTCGGCTGCGGTGGGCTCGCGGTCCACCTGATCCGGCTCGTTTGAGGGCGGCGGTGCGACGTATTCCACGCCGCTGACCCGCTGCTGAAGAGCCTCGTGGAGAGCTGCCGCTTCCTTCTTGTTCAGGAGCACCGTCAAGTAGGTGTCGATAGCCGGAGCAATCGCCGCCTGCCCCTCCCTGAGGATGAGGCGCAAGTGGCCATGCTTCAACACCTTTGGGGCCTCGAAGTCGATCTCCAAGATGTGCTCGTAGGGGATCACCCGAGGGGAGGCTTCCCGCTTGACCGGTAAGGCCTGCGCGCCAAATTCCATGATGACCGCGGTGTCTGTGAGGCGGACCAGTCCGTCCGCCGTTTTCGTCTGCATATACGCATCCTATGGGTGAAGTTTCCAATATTCGGATTGTGAATCGAACGGCAGGTTGCCGCCGGGTTGAAGGGCCGGGACAGCGCCGCCCTAGTCGGAGTACAGCGCCATCGACATGGACACGACGTAGCTCTTGTGCTCGACCCGGTTCGGGTCCACCCGCTCGGGCTCGCACTTCTTAGCGGCGTCGGCAACGTCAATAAGGCACTCGTGGCTGACAGGACATCGGGATCCTTGGTGAAGGGCAGGGAGCCGGTACGGCGGCCCGTACCGCTGGCCAAGGCTGTCATGGAAAGCCAGTCCATCGGTGAAGGCTATCGTGTCTTCCTCCTCGCCGAAGATGCGCAGTTCCACCACTTCGCCGCCTGGGTGTTGGGCTTGGGATCTGAGCATGCCGGGTCCACCACAACTGGACTCGGCTGGACCACCTGGACCGCTGGCGTGGACCCGGCTGGACCACCTGGACCGCTGGTGTGGACTCGGCTGGACCGCCTGGACCGCTGGCGTGGACTCGGCTGGACAACGTGTACCGCGGCTGGGACCAGGCATGGACCGCCGTAGAACTGCTCAGGTGCAGTCGTCGCAGAATCCCGTGGCGGGCAGCTGGATTCCATGCAAGGGGCACACTTTGTTAGTCCTTGAAGTATCTTTCTTTCTCGGATTTACCCGCGCCTCGTACTGTCGCGTCAGCTGGGGCTCAGCGTCAGCCGGAATGGTCGAGCAGTAGACGCGGTAGCATTCCAAGCGTTCGGCCGCAGCTGCCCTTTCCCGTTCAATCTCCGTATGGGGCACGTTCCGGTTGGACGCGCGGAACACTTCGTCAAACCCCTTGCCTACTGTTCCGTCTGAAGCATGCACCACTAGAGCTGAACGGGCTGGGAGGCCGTTTTCACGACAGAGGTGGATCACACGGTTAAGTAGTTTTCCGCTCCAGTTCGACAGCAGTTGGCCGGTGTGGATACCAGTGGCCCGGTTGAGTCGAGAAGCAAGTTCCGAGTAGGTGATGTAGCCGCCGTACGTCCCGGCGACTTCTACCAGTATCGGCACCGACACCTCTGACCACTCCTCGAGTGCCTGTTCGAAGGGGATCTTGACGTCTCGATGCGGCTCACGCCATGTGCCGGGCATGGTGGGGTCATAAGGTCTGCTTTCGTCGGCGGGCGCTGGCCCAACCCTAACTTTTGCAAGCGGGACCAGCCGTCGCACCACACTTGGGTCCGTAAAACCCAGCAGGGTAGATGCCGGACCGCATGGGCAGGATGGGGATCCCCTTGATTGTGCCCTCTGTTTGTGGCCGAGGATTGTCAGTGGCAGTTGCCAAGATAGCAATAGACAGCTAACCGACAAGGGAGGGTGAATGTCAAGGATTCTCTACCAAGGCTTGTCGCTTGAGCTTGGCGATGACTCATTGCAGGATGTGAAGGCTCGCATCGGTGACGCCTGCCTTGAAGGCAGACCCATCTGGCTGGAGGTCGGGCCGATTTCACTGGATGAATTCGACTATCCATCCTGCGCGATCCTTGTAGGACCAGGCATCCCGATAGCCCTTCTCGAGTAGTAAGTCCTAAGGAGCCCTATGAACGAAATGCGGCCGCTGGCCGTCGTGGGCGATGTGCATGGAGACATCCAATGGCTCAGGGATGTGGCAGTCTCATGTGCCCGCGAGAACGTCCGGACAATTCTTCAAGTCGGGGACTTAGGACTCGACTGGCCCGGCCGGAACCGAGCCCGCCTGGAAACACGCCTGGAGAGGCTACTGGCCGCCGAAGGCATGACCATGGTGACGTGCGGGGGAAACCACGACAACTGGGACACCCTGTCGTCCTTGCCTGTGCAACCAGATGGGCTCGCCACTTGGAGACCCCACATTCGTTTCCTACCCCGCGGAAGGCGTGCAACCATCGAAGGCCTGACGGTGGGAGCCCTAGGCGGCGCCTTCAGTCTCGATGGTCCTCCTCTTAGGACGGAAGGGAAGGACTGGTGGGCCAATGAGGAGCCAACCCCAGAGGAAGCCTTGAACCTTGTGGCAGGCGGACACGTTGACATCCTCCTGACACATGATGTGCCCGCTGGTGTACCCATGAAAAGTGAAATGGACCTGCCTGCAGACGTTCTGGCGAGGGCTAACCAGACAAGGGAAATCATTCAGATGGTGGTCGATGAGCTGAAACCCGGCCACGTGTTCTGTGGACATTGGCATGTCCAAGTTACTCATGAACTCCAGCATCCGACCGGCGAGAGAACCAGGGTAAACGTGCTGGCACATGAGTACAACCGCTGGGGAAACGCGGTCTTGGTGAGACCCGGCCCGTTAACCCTGACAGTAGAGTCCCTGCACGTTAGGGGCCGCTAGAGGGTAAGCCAGGAAAGCAAGAGTTTCGGGTTAAAGGGGTCGCTTTGCAATTTCCTTCACCCACCACGGGCTAGCGATGCCTTGCTTGTTGTCAGTCGAAAGCCGAAGGCGAGCTGCTCTGACGATCACCCGCTCTTCCCTGGGATCCGTGCTCGTCCGTGGATCGCTTTCATTCTCGGCCGCTCGGCTCAACGTCCTCACGTCTCGGAGCGGGCTCCTCCAGGCTTCAGCGATAATCAAGCTCTCCTCCTTGCCGGAAAGACTGCTTTCATTGAGGAGTTGCAAAGCAGCGAAGCCGACCTCGCGTCTCTTCGGATCATCCTCCAGGCTTGCTTCCAACGCCCATACTGCTCGCGGCCACCAATCTGACCGGCTTCCAGCCTTTGTCTTGCGATCCCGAAGCCGGAGCCAACCGATCGCCGCGAAGGAGACGACTCCGAGGATGACGACGAGCGGCCCAACGGCGGCAACGATCTGCCACCACGCGCCGTCCGACTCATGAATGATGATTTCGATACGGCTCGGGGACGGTATCAGGTATGCAGGACCAGCATAGGCGCTCAATTCATGCCCCCGAAGGGTCCAGTGCATCGATCCGCACAACCGGTGACGTCATCCTGAGAGTGGGGATGTCTTCGCGGACGTGGATCCAGAAGCGGGCGGACGCCCCGACAGCACATGACTCGAGTAGGAGCAGCCCTAGTGCCTCCCCGTCGCGACGCAGCTGCGAGAACCCCGCGTCGAGATAATCGACAAGTGGCGCGCTGGCACCCATCTGCCGCGTCACCGTTCTGGCCTTCAGATCGAGCACGTAGTGGCTGCCTGTGGCGGTGGCCACGAGGTAGCGGCCCGCATCGTCGTTGTGTAGTTCCCGCACCATGGTCAGAGTGTACGTGCGGCCTGTGACACCGTTTCGGAACCACCGGCAACGGGGAATACCGGGTCCGCGTGGCGGATGGGCGGTGACTCCGACGAATTCATAAGGAGGAATTCACATGCACGTCGCCCAGGGGCTTTGTCATCGATTCTAGGGACGGTTCCCGGGCCTAATGGTCAGTGGGCAACTTCTTTCGGGTTCAACGCTTCTCGCCCCCAACACTGGTACGAACGCAACTTGCTTCATTCACGTTGCGATCAGGCGTTCGGCGACGTCTTCCGTTGATGTGAGCTCCACACCGCCTTGACTGGCCATCCCTTCCATGTCACCGGCCGTAGGGACTCGAGCGCCGGGCCAGTCAGAAGCGCGAGTTCGACCTGTCCGGCTGATGTCGCCCGGGTGTGTCCTGCCCGTGGATCTGGATGGCGTGCCGCCGAGTAAATGCGGCATTGCGTATTCGTAGCGGTAACGCCATGAATTTGCGTTGATAGACGGATCACACCCGGCGAGCCACTCTTGGTTTACCGATGCACCAACAAGCGCCTGCGCTACGGCTGACAGGCTGGCTTGGAGGCATGCTCCCTGAGGGCCACAAGTCGCGTCCTGTCCGTACCCTCTGATCAGCTTTGAAATCCCGCTGCCGCCCTAGCCGCAACGGCGGATTTCCCGCCAGCCAGGAACCGAAGCATCCAGCCGCTCAACCCGGTCGACCCCCAGCTTGCCTTCGCGGCTGCCGATGCGCTGTTCGTGCAGCCGTATGCCGAGGACCGTTCCTGCCCGGTATGCAAGCCGTTGTGGCGCGGCCAATCGTTGCCGGCAGCCAAGTACTCCGCGAGTTCGGGCCTCGTTGTTGGCGGGACGTCCCAGTCTGGAATCGCGTCCAGGCCTTCGCGGTAGGCGGGGGAGAGGATGCCCGCGGCGGCGTCCTGCCGGCGGCGGTGCAGCCAAATGCCCAGGGCCGTTCCCGTGCAGTCTTCGCGCCGGTGGTGGGCGGCCGGCCAGTCGGCTCGTCGAACGCCACGACGTCAACCAGATTCTGTCGGCCGGCCGATGTTTGGCGGGTGGCGGCGCCGAAGGCTGTCTTGTGCGCGGTCCGCAGTCCCGCGCACGCCTTGGCGGCCAGAAGAAGGTGGCGGCGTACCGTACTGTGGGCGGCCCGGCCAGGACCGCGATCCTAGGGGACGGGATGCCCTGCCTGTACATCTGCACCCCGCTCGGAGTCCGGCGCGCGGCGCGCGGCGCTTAGCGCTTACCAGATGACTGAGCCCACCGGCCATGCCGTCGGACGGTATACCTCCGCATGGGATACCTTCAGGAAGGCAATGAGGCCCCCACTGGGCCCCAAACACTTGGAGAGCAATGACGACAGCATGGATGGTCCGGCAGGGCACGCGTGGCCGGAACGCCGAAGAAATGATCGAAGCCGGTTACATGGGCGTGGACTTCATCGGCGACTACGACCTCACCCCGCATCTGGGCGAAGGGTCGGAGGCGTTCCGCTCCGCCGCGATCCAGGTGTTCCTCGGGCAGGAACCGGACAAGACCAAAGTCGCTGCCGGCCTCGCCGCGGGCAACCTTTGGTGGGCCTGCGAAGGAATCACCGAGGGCGACCTCGTCCTGGCACCCAAGCCGGACCGCACCTACCAGTACGGCATCGTCACCGGCGGCTACGAATACCACCCGGGCACGGACCTGCCGCACCGGCGCCGGGTCGACTGGAAGGGTTCCTTCAGCCGGGACGACATGAGTCCCACTTTGGCGTCATCGGCCGGCTCGCTGATGACGGTGTTCCAGCTGACTGCGCACGCCGCCGAGCTCGCCACGCTCACGCAGCTGGCCGACCCGGCCCAGCCCATCACCCAGGCGATCTCCGCCCAGGTTGAGGACCAGCTGGCTTTCCAGATGGAGAAGCAGCTCGAGGACTTCCTGGTCCACAACTGGGCCAGTACCTCCCTGGGCCGCGAGTACGACATCTACACGGAGGACGGCCAGCCGGTCGGTCAGCAGTACCCGACCGACACCGGCCCCCTAGACATCCTCGCGATCAGCAAAGACAAGACCCGCCTACTGGTGGTTGAGCTCAAGCGCGGCCGGGCCAGCGACTCCGTTGTCGGCCAGATCCAGCGGTACATGGGCTTCGTCCACGAAACCCTGCTCGAACCCGGACAGAGCGTCGAAGGCGTCATCATCGCCCAGGAAGACGACCTGCGGATCCGGCGGGCACTCTCGATGGCAAGCAACATCCGGTTCATGAAGTACCGGGTCGAATTCCACCTGGAAGCCGCGGAATAGAAGGGGCCGGCGATGGCTGTGGTGGTGCGTGCGTGCGGTCTGACCGCACCACTCACCGCCGGGCCCCGTTTCACACATTAGGGGAGCCCACGGACGACGCACACGGGTCGAGGTACCTGTTTCCAAACTTAGGGGCTACCCGGTCCCCTGCACGCGAGAGCCGGAGATAGGGGCGCGGTGACGAGGCTAAAGTATGGGGTGGAGATTACAGGCACCATTGAAGCCCCAGACGGCAGTCACGACCGCGTCACCGCACAAGGCGGAACCTACGAGGAAGCCAAAGCGGCACTCGAGGCTCTGGTCCCTGAAGGCCACAAGCTCATCGTCGTCCGGACCCTCTGAGCAGGCCTGCGGCCGACGAGCCACCGCTTTCCTTAGAGCGATTCGGGAGGCCGCGCGACGCAGTGCCATTGTCCGCTTCAAAAATGAGACTGCCAGAACTACAGTGCGGCGGACCTACGCATGGTCCCAGGTGATTCTCACGTCCACGCGGTCAAGGAAGCATCATGTCACCCGTCTCTCCTCGTCGTCTGCGGCGAAACCTGTCGAAAGTGCTGCGCTCCTCCGCGGGGGCTTTTGATCTCACATCTGTCCTGGTCGGCGCGGTGGCGGTCGCCATCATGGCCGGGGGTGTCCTCGCTGCGGTCTTCGGTGTTATCCCGTTCGCCCAGGACCATGCAGCCAAGCAGAGGCTGGAGGCCGTGGGAACAGGCCAGGGAATCACAAAGGTCCAGCGCGGCCGGTTTCAGAACCTTGCCTCCCTAAAAGACACCGGAATAGCTGTAACCGCCGGTTTGGGAACCATCACCCATGCCGACGGCAGCTGCTACGTCGCCGCCTCCAGATCTGACAGTGGGCGGGCTTTCCTGACCACCAGCAACGCTCCGACACCCATCGAGGTGTCAGGCCCAGTCGACACCGGCTGCGTAGCACGCCCCGATCTGGATTCAATGGCCATCGAGGTCACCGGCCAACCCTTTCCGGAGATCGCAAGGATGACAACGGAATGGGACACCAGCCTCCCCAACTCGCCTTGGATGGGTCCGTGCACCACCATAACTCTGCCTCTAACAGGGGTCATCGATGCCACCCTTGATTGGGGCGATGGAACCGTCGAGAAATTCTCCAGCGAATTCCCTTCCCACCCCTATGCGGGCACACCAGGGCCGCGGACCATTGTGATCGAGGGGACGTTCACCGGCTGGGTCGGCCAGAACTTGCCCGATTGGTCCTACGACTGCCTGACTGCCGTGACCGAATGGGGCGATACCGGAACGGTGGAGGCTGAGGCAGCGTTCGCTTTTGCCACGAATCTCACCAGCATGAACAGTCCTCCGGAGTCCATTACCAGCATGCGTTCCTTCTTTGACAGCACCACAAGCTTGCCTTGAGCGGAACCTGGGACACATCAAGCGTCACAGACATGGCATCCATTTTCTATTTCTCGTCCTTCAACGGCGACATCAGCGGCTGGGACACCTCAAGCGTCACGGACATGACCTACATGTTCTACTTCACCCCATTCAACGGAGACATCAGCGAGTGGGATACATCCAAGGTCACGAGTATGTCGACTATGTTCAGCGACTCAGAATTTAATGGTGACCTCAGTGCGTGGGACACTTTCAGCGTGCAGAACATGTCGAACATGTTCACGGCTTCACGTTTCAACAGCGACATCAGCCGTTGGGACACATCGAACGCACGGGATATGACGAGCCTGTTCTACCGGCCCGAGTTCACCGGCGACATCAGCGGCTGGGACACCTCAAGCGTCGAGAGGATGGCAGGGATGTTCTCCGGCGCCGCGTTCAACGGTGACATCAGTGGCTGGGACACCTCAAGCGTGGACAGCTTTGCCAACATGTTTGAAGACTCGCCATTCAACGGGGATCTCAGCGGCTGGGATACCTCGAGTGCGACCATCATGAGCAGCATGTTTGACGGTTCGTCGTTCAACCGCGACATCAGCAATTGGGACACCTCTCAGGTGGTCATGATGGACCAGATGTTCAGGGACACCGGGGCTTTCAACCAGGATCTGAGCGGCTGGGATACGAGCAAGGTCGTTGTGGCTTTCGGTTTCAGTGCCGGTTCGGCCCTCGCCCCTGAGAATCTGCCGCCGGGCGCTCTCTTCCGGTAGTTGGGAGATCGTCAGGCCTCAGTCGCCAGGTCGTGAAGCTGTCCGCCTGCCGCCGCTTCGTGCACGGCCTTCCCGCCAGCCAGGTAGCTGTCCGTCCAGCCTTCCCTCACGGTCCGGGGTCAGCTTGCCTTCGCGGAGGCTGATCCGCTGTACGTGCAGCCACACACCCAGCACCCGCTCCTGCTCGGTGGCCGGTCCCTTGTGCCGCGGCCAGTCGTGGCCGGCCGCCCGGTAGTCGGATAGCTCTGCGAGCCGCTGGTCCCACCGGGCGGCGTTTACCTCGGTCCTGCTCGACTGAGTGTCCCAGCCGGGGATGGCAGCCAGCCCTTCCCGGTAGAGGGGGGAGAGGGTGCCCGCCTCGGCGGCCTGCCGGCGGGCGTGGAGCCAGGAACCCAGCGACCTCTCCCGCGCGGACTTCCCGCCGGTTGTCGGCAGCCGGCCTTCCGCTTCGAAGAACGCGATGGTGTCGTTCAGGTTCCGCATCCCGGCTGCGGTGTTCCTGATGGCCTTGCCCAAGGCTGCCTGGTGCTCATCCCTGAGCCCAGGTTCTGTCTGGGCGGCCAGGTGCAGGTGATAGCGGACGGTACTCTCGGCCATCCCCTTGGCTGCCGCAATCTTCGGTGCGGGAACGCCCTGCCTGTACATCTGGACGAGCTCCGGGTCCGGGGCGCGCCGGCGGGGTGCAGTCACCGGGTGATGAACCTGTCCGCGCTGACCACCGGCCGGGCGTCGGTAGAGGCAATCAGCGGCTTCACCCCTGGAGCTTCCGCGGCGCAGTACTGCTCCAGAGCATCCGGGTTGAACTGCTTCCGGCCGTGGTTGTCGAGCACACAGAGGTAAGCCAGCGGCGGCTCGGTGCCCGGGTGCTGGAGCTGGAACTCGGTCAACAGGAGCGTGAGCTTGTCCGCGTCCCGCTTCAACGACTTCAGGCTCAGGCCACCCTGGGCGGAGGCGCCGATCTTCAGTTCGCTGATGACCGCGAGATCCTTCAGGAGCCCCAGGCCCGAAAGATCGGACGCTTTGCCGAGTCGGTTCGCGTAGTGCGGCATCATGATGCCAGGCTCCCGCGTGACCACGACGTCGGGACGAACCTCACCGCCGCCGACCTTGGCCTTCAACGCGGACTCGGAGAAGTTCTTGATGTGGATGATCGGCTCACGGGCGACCCTGTCGATGCCGAACTGAGAGATCAAGTAGTGGGCGAACCACGCTTGGTACGAGGGTTCCGGCGCCCAGAAGTGGCTGCAGGTCTGGGCAAAAACACTCCACGCCGCCTCGAACTTGATCGCTACCTGTTCCTGGCCCATGATCCCCCTGCCCACAATGGCGGGCCGCCTTGCCCGTTCCCCCAGAATAGCTGCGGACTGCCCCGGCCATGCTCAAGAGGGTGAGAGATGTCGGCCAGCCTCTGATGGCACCTTGCCGGGGCTGCCGCACACATGGACTCGGAAGCGGATACGCTTCGCCAGGCTTCCCGAAAGGACCGTCATGCCAGCCACGAAGAAGACCCGTCACGGCTTCGCCCAGACTGCCGAGCTCGTCAGCCGCCGGGTCCAGTTCGCTGCCTCAGGAGCGGCCGGCGCACACGCGGACCAGAAGGCCCGCGTCCACCGGACCGGCCAGACCAACCGGATCGGCTCCCGCTCCGCATGGGTCCGGGCAGCGGTACGCCACGAATTCAGCTAGGCGCAGCAGACAGCTTTAGTTGAACCCGGCTTTAAGTGGCGGTCATTTAACGCTGGTCGAACTCGTCGCTTGCCCGGAATTCGCCGTAGCGACTGAGCTCGAGCTGCATCGGCTCGTCCCGCTGGTGCATCTGGCCTCTACGTTCCAAGCCAAGCACGTCACAGGCCGCCGAACCTATGACGTGGCGGATGTCTGCGGCGTGATCCCGGGTGTCCTTTCGGATCCGGGAGCCCCTTAGCCATATGTGGTCGGGGCAGCTAGAACTTAAACTCGGGGAATTGTTGGGCAACGTCACCAGGGTACGCGTCGTAGGAAACTTCGGAGGCGACTGGAACTTTCACGCGCCTTCGTGCCGAAATGCAGTGATCCTTTGCCGACAGTGAGCTTCTTTATCGATTTCCCGTCTAGGGCCTGTCGCTGCCGGTTCACACTGAGCCGTCCTTTGCCGCACTTGAAGTTGATGATCGCGCCGGCGGGTCTTTGGAAGAAGGCCGTGGCCGTCGCATTCCAGAAGGCGTTTATAGTCTGTGTTGTGCCGCCGGGCAACTGCTTGGTTTTGAGCATTGGGGGCCATCTCCTTAGGCAGGTCGTGCAAGCACCTTAGGCCGTTGAAAGGCCTCGCATTAACTCATTGAACAACTCCGTCAAACTGCCAAGACCAGCTCCAGTATGTTGGGCCAGATCCTTCGCTTGCCGGCGACCACACGGACATCACAGCGCCAACGAGGAGGATAAGTCCAAGACATCCCACGTGCATTGTTGGCGGGTCCCACAGCCTCAGAAAGAAGGATTAGGAAAGACGCTAGACGAAGTGGAATTCCTGAGTAAAGTTTGCCAAAGGTCTCCCGGTTGAAGTTTCTCGGTCCTTTAGGAGGCACGCATGGCAAACGGCAAGGTCCCTGACATCAAAGTTGGGGCGAAGTTCTCAGTGGCGGCGGTCGGCGGTCATCCCCGTTTGACCATCGACTACGACAGGCGGACCCACAAGTTCACAGACAGCTACCTCAATCCAAAGACCTATTGCATCGCGATAACGGACTTTCCGCGGAAGAAGCTTATCAGGGAATCCGAACGGGACTTCAGCGGCTCCGGCGCAAGTCCGCTCAGCAAGCAAATGGTTCTCGCTCATGCGATCAGCTCTGCCCCGCAGCCTGGAACAGCTCCCGCCAATGTAGGCGTTGGCTCGGCTCCTCCGGCCGCAGTTCGAGTTCCAGCTACCGACGGCGGAAAGCCCGCGGGGGCTGGTAACGGCGCTAACCAGAGAGCCGTCCCCACAGGCGCCGGGTAACCATTCTACCTTTCGACCGGAGCAGGTCAGGACGTGGACCAAGCGTCGCTGGGTCAGAAGTACGGCGAATACACGCGAGACCGACGATGCCGACCAAGAGGCCATGAAGAACCGTTGCATCAGGGGCTTCCTCTTGTTGGTAATTCCTTCGGCGGCGCAGTCGTACGTCGGCCGCCGACCGCAACAGAGGCGTCCACGCCTGATTTTCACCTAATGTGAGGTTCTTCCTGGCTACGAGGAGACTTGCTTCACGGCTGCCACATAACAACGTGATGTATATGAGGCAAATGATGAGCGAAAATAAGAACTCAGCCGGCCACTTTCGCGACACAGTGGTCCTACACGGTCTTACGGAAATTCGTGTACACGGCGTGGGCGGCACCCGACCAGAAGAGCTTCTCTGCGACTTGAGCCCAAAGCGGGTGGCGGGAGATGCCATCGCAGGGTTCTACAGGACATCGGACGATCGCGGTAGGCACCGAGAGGCGTACTCGTGGGGTGGCCTTACCTCACACTCCCCGCTTCGCGTGCTCTGGACGCTGTTGATGCCATCCATGCTTGCCAACATGGCCGGGTGGATGGCTCGAAGCCGTGTGAAATCGGGCGAGGAGGAAGCAACTCAAGAGCCGACGACGTGGATTTTCCGGTGGTTTGCGCGCCTTGCCGCCCTGGTGCTGACTCTCCACGCCGCGGTCATAGTCACGATACTGAGCCTGGACACCTTCGCTTACCAGTGCCTTGGGCAGCTCCAGTGCAGCAGACGTCTGGTGGCCGCGAGCTGGTTACCTGCGTTGAACTTCCTCCATGAGCGCCCCGGAATCCGGCTGGCCCTGGGAGTTATCGTCCCCGTTGCAGTCGCGCTACTCTTCTTCGTCCTCGCATGCCGTTCGCGGACCAGATATGAAAGAGTCGAGCCGCCAACACCCTTTCGAACCCTGCCCGCGCCTGGGGTTCGGTGTGCCGCTGCGCAGAAAGGGGGATTGCGGAGCGCCCAGTTCTGGTCAGGGTGGTTGTGGCACAAGCACTTGTCGGATCTGCATCTGGCGGCGAGCGTCGCAGTTCCAACAGGGACGCTGGGCTGGTGCGTGTCCGAGCTCGGGGAGCGCATGAACCTCCCGGCCAATTCTCCTATGGTTGTCGCTCGGCTTGCGACCGCAGCTTCCATCGTCGTCGTCTTGATTATCGTCGGGATGCTCGCGACGGACGCAGCCCACGAGTACTTCGCCCGCGGAACGCTAATATTTTCGGGCGTTTTCCTCTTCATCACCTCTGTCGCGGCGTGGACTCTGCCTCTTGAACTCGTTCAGGCGGACGATGGCGGCGCCAAGACAGTTCTTCAACCGGTCGGCGTAGCACCAGGGATCGAGTCGGTCACGGTCAGTTGGGGGCTCGCCCTCCTATTGCTGTTCCCCCTGGTCGTTCAGCAAGTAACGGCGTGGGGTGCCCGGTGGTGGAAAGCGGCGAAGGAGGCTCGGAGGCGCGGGGACTTCGAGGGCCGAAGGGCGGAGCTGAAGTGGGTTAGAGCGAAAGCGCGCGGCACTCTTAAAGTGTTCCCGTTTGCCGCACCGGTCGTTCTGAATGTCGTGGCACTCATCCTTGGTAACGCGGTGCTGTTGTCTCTAATGATGCTCGCGGCCGGGGGGCTCGGAGAGGTCAGCTACGGGTTCAGGCCAGAGAGAGGCGTACTGGAGCCAACGGTGGGCCCTGCACTTTGGGTCCCGAAGGCTGTGATGTCCATAGCCTCCGTGCTTGCCCTGGGTGTTATCGTCGTACTCGGCTTGTTCGGCGTGGCCGTCTGGATATGGTTGGCCGCGAAATCGAAGGCTAAGGCATCCTCTCTCGTGGATGAACTCAGGACCGCCTATGACGAGGCGGAAATGCGATCCGGTTCGTTGACGAGGGCTCCCGCGAAAGCCGCGACTGCCCAGGAACGCAGGGACGCATGGACAGTGTCGGCGTTCGAACCTGCCCCGTTCGACCACTCAAGGTCTGCCCTAGCCAGGGCAACGAAAAGCCGTCCAAGCAAATGGGTGCGGCAGGCTGCGCGGGCGTGTCTGATCGGCGAGTACACACCCAACCTCGCAGCAATTCTAGCGATTACGGTCTCTGCTGTGGGTGTTTTGGGGACCCTGCTCGTCGTCACGCAGATCTGGGATCCCCAGACATGGGTTGCCGAACTGGTCACGTGGCTGAGCGTGTTGCTACCTGTGTCGTACGTGGCGGCGCTGAGACTGATGTTCCGAAACGAAAGGGTTAGAAGGGCGATGATGTCGCCCTTCGACGTCGGAACGTTCTTCCCGCGTTCATTCCATCCATTCGCCCCACCCTCGTATACCGAACGTGCGGTGCCGGAGCTGACAAGACGGATTTGGTGGCTGCATGATTTCGGGGGAAGGGTAGTCTTGACTGCACATTCGCAAGGGAGCGCCCTGACCGCTGCCGTCTTGGCGCGTCAGTCCGAGCGCACGGAGGAGAATCCCGTCGGGCTGGTAACACTGGGCTCTCCGCTGGCGAAGCTATACCGGTGGGCGTTTCCCGCGTTGTTCAGCGACGGGCTCCTGCAGAGTTTTGCCAAGGGGCATGGAGGGTTCGGCGACATCCACTGGCGCAACGTCTTCTACGCGACCGACTACATCGGTGGGCCCGTCGCTACCAAGGCGTGGTCGGCGTCGCTTAGAAAGATCGATATGAGCATGATCGACCCTATGACGGACAAATTCGTGTTCGGCCAGCCCTTACCAAACATCCTGAGTCATACAGGCTACTGGGTCGACCCGAGGTTCTGGCGCGAGGTTGAGAAAATGTGCGACATAGTGGCGCCCTATCACTTCCGTGCGACGGATACGGGCGCTCATTCCGTGAGCTACGGGGACTCGGCCGGAATGTCACTTTCACGGCCGCCTGTCAACGGGTCGCCAAGCAACATCGGAGATGACGAGGAAGCTTCGCTGGCAACCATCGCTCCTGACTCCACGACGCCGCTCCCATATCAGTGAGAAGCGAGGGCGGCAGGCCAACGCGCAGCCGCATCAGAAGCGATTTATATGGCTTCAAGGACCTCGGCATTGCCCATGTCTTTTAACTTGCACGCGACTTGTGAAAATGACATACGGTATACCCGCGTATGCGGGTCGTCTATTCAGAGTCCAAAACGGCCCGCAGGGGTTCGACACATTTTGGCTGCTGCCATTACAGAAGTCCTTTGCTCTGCGGTGATGTCTTTAGTTTCGGCCGCCCCAGCGTGGTTGATGCAGCGAACCTTGCCGCCTGGTCCGGAGCCCGGGACAACCGCCTCTGGGTAACCATCTGCGTCGGCCTGCCAGGGATTCTGGTGGGCTTGGCGACTATGGATTCCCCGTACGATCTGAAGCGCCACCTTGCCGCCGTCGTGGCGTTTCCGATGGCACTGGCCGGCGTCGTAGAGGTCATTCGGGTGCGCGTCTGCCGGCAGAGGGAATAGTGGCACCCCAGGGCCAGGGTGTGGTCCCCGGTGGTGCCGTACACATAAAATGCGATTCACCTCCCCGATAGAAAGACCACCGTGAAGCAGAGTATTTTCGCCCGAGTAGCCCAGCTCGCCAAGGCCAACATCAACGCCCTCCTGGACTCAGCTGAAGACCCCCAGCAGATGCTGGACCAGATGATCCGGGACTACTCGGAGAACATCCGTGAAGCCGAGGCCGCAGTAGCGCAGACCATCGGCAACCTCCGCATGGCCGAGGATGAGCACAGACGCAACCTCGCCGAGGCCAACGAATGGGGCCGGAAGGCTCTGGCCGCGTCCAGGAAGGGCGACGAGTTCCGGTCCGCCGGCAACCCCGACGCGCAGAAGTTCGACAACCTCGCCAAGCTCGCCCTTCAGCGGCAGATGACGGCCGAATCCACCGCCAAAGCCCAGGCACCCGGTCTGGCCGCCCAGAACGAGGTCGTCGACAAGCTCAAGAACGGCCTGGATCAGATGAAGGGCAAGCTCGGGGAGCTTACGGCCAAGCGCAACCAGCTGGTCAACCGGGCCCGGGTCGCCGCTGCCCAGTCCCAGGTCAACGATGCGCTCAAGTCCCTGGACGCCGGAGACCCGACCTCGGCGATCGGCCGGTACGAGGACAACATCCGCCGCCAGGAGGCCACGGTCCGCGGCCAGCAGGAACTCGCCGCGTCATCCCTCGATGCCCAGTTCGCCTCCCTGGAAGACCTCGGTGAGCAGACCGAAGTGGAAGCCCGGCTCGCTGCGCTGAAGTCCATGGACCGGAAGGCCATCGACTACTAGGACCGCGCCTATCCGAAAGCATCCGGCTTTCAGCTCGATGATTGGTCCTCCTTCTTCATGAAGTAGTCGACCCCGGTATATCCGCCGTCGGCCACGATTGATGCCCCGGTGATGAAGGCGGCGTCGGAGCTGAGGAGGAAGGCGACGACTTTCGCGATGTCTTCGGGACTCCCGTTGCGGCCCAGGGGAGTGAGAGTCGATGCCTCGTACGACTCGGTCAGTATGCCCGAGTCGACCCAGCCCGGTGTTACCGCGTTGACCCGGACGCCGCGCGGTCCCAATACGTTGGCAAGGCTCTTGGTGACTGAGAGAAGTGCGGCCTTGCTGGCTGAGTAGGCGATGCCCTGGAACGAGCCCACGTACGCGTCGGTGCTGGCAATGTTGACGATGCTTCCGCCAGCGGGGATGCGAGGGCCTATCGCTTGGGCCAGGATGAGTGGGGCAGTGACGTTCACTTCCAGTGTCCTGTCCCAGGC
>NZ_QAIQ01000391.1:7715-14383 GCF_003061105.1 Arthrobacter sp. HMWF013 | reverse complement strand
ACCGAGCAGCCAGCGGGATTCTCGGCTTAGCCCTATTTTTTGCCCTGGTTGGCCACGGCCAGGATGGCTTCGGCGGCGGCCTCGGGATCCAGGTAGGTTCCGCCCGGCTTGACCGGCTTGAAGTCCTCGTCCAGGTCGTAGACCAGCGGGATGCCGGTGGGGATGTTCAGGCCGGCAATGGCGTCGTCGCTGATGCCGTCCAGGTGCTTGACCAATGCACGGAGCGAGTTTCCATGGGCGGTGACCAGGACGGTTTTGCCGGCCTTGAGGTCCTCCTTGATGTCCGATTCCCAGTAAGGGAGCAGGCGGACCAGGACGTCCTTGAGGCATTCGGTGCGCGGAAGGGCGTCACCCAGGTCCGCGTAGCGGGGATCGTGTGCCTGGGAGAACTCGGAGTTGTCATCCAGGGGCGGCGGCGGGGTGTCATAGGAACGGCGCCATTCCATGAACTGCTCTTCGCCGTACTCGGCAAGGGTCTGCGCCTTGTCCTTGCCCTGCAGGGCGCCGTAGTGCCGCTCGTTCAGGCGCCAGTCACGCTTGACGGGGATCCAGCCGCGGTCGGCCTTGTCCAGGGAGATGTTCGCCGTGTTGATGGCACGCTTCAGGAGCGACGTGTACAGAATGTCCGGCAGAACGTTGTGCTCCACCAGAAGCTCACCACCGCGTGCTGCTTCCTGGCGGCCCTGATCGTTCAGGTCGACGTCCACCCAGCCGGTGAACAGGTTCTTGGCGTTCCATTCGCTGTGGCCGTGGCGCAGCAGAATCAGCTTATAAGTCATGATTTTCATCCTAGCTGAGCAGCGCTCCGGGCCGCCCAGCGTTACACGGCCCGCACCGTCACAAGGATAAGGTGGGGCTGTGGTGCAAAAAGCTGAACGGGTGGCGGCCCCCCAGATCTCCGGCAAACTCCCGGGCAAAACGGCCCGGACGGGCCGGCCGGTCGGAAATGTCACCCGCGGCACCACCAACCCCAACCGGATGCGGCGGGTGGACCGTTGGCTCACCGGCCCCCAGGGCTGGCGGCTGCGGGCCTCCGACGACCCCCTGGTGGTTGACCTGGGCTACGGCGCAACGCCCGCCACCGCCGTCGAACTCTTTGACCGGCTCCGCGCCACCCGGCACGACGTCCGGGTCTGCGGGATCGAGATCGAACCCGAACGGGTCCGCGTGGCCAAGGTCCTGGAACGGCCGGGACTGACCTTCAAGGTGGGCGGCTTCGAATTGCCCGTTGCCGGCATGCCCGTGCTGGTCCGGGCCTTCAATGTTCTGCGGCAGTACGAAGAAGCAGACGTGGCGGGGATCTGGCGGCTGGTCCAGGGCCGGTTGGCTCCGGGAGGGCTCTTTATTGACGGAACGTGCGATGAAATAGGCCGCCGCGTGACGTGGGTTGCCCTTGATGGGGAACGGCCGTTGTCGCTGAGTATGTCCGTGCGGTTTGGCAGCTTTGACCTGCCGTCCGAGATTGCCGAGAGGTTGCCGAAGGCACTCATACACCGCAACGTTCCGGGCGAACCCGTCCACCGGCTGATGCAGGCCATGGACCGGGCATGGCTGGAGTCGGCGCCGCTGGCCGCGTTCGGCAACAGGCAGCGCTGGCACGCCATGTGCAAGTCACTGCTCGACGGCGGGTGGCCGGTTCAGGACGGGCCGTCGCGGTGGCGTCTGGGCGAACTTACAGTGGGCTGGGAAGCCGTGGCTCCGCTAGGTCACCAGGGGCCGTAAGGACCGGTGCTGCGGTTGCCGCCGCGGCCGGCGTCCTTGACGGCCGGCCGGACATCGGCAAGGTAAACGGAGGCTGCCACCACGGCAGCGAGCCCGAACAGTCCGAGGGTGCCGAAGATTCCGCCGCCGCTGCCGAAGAGCGAAATGACGCCGATCAAGGTGGCACCTCCGGTCAGCGCCAGCCAGAACATCTTGGTCCGTTTCCCGGTGGCTTCAAAGGAGGCAGCCTTGTGGCGGGCGCAGTCCAGCAGGGCCCACACCTCAAGGCCCAGGGCCACCAGGGCAAGGATAAAAAACAGGGCCGTCTCAACAGGCCGAATAATCAGTTCACCGTCCACCATCCAAGCCTAGCGGCCCAGTGAGTCCAGCGCCTGCTTCAAATCGGCCCAGAGGTCTTCGACATTTTCAATGCCAACGCTCAGGCGTACCAGGTTCTCGGGCACACTCAGCGGCTCGGCGGCGTGCCGGCGTCGGCGTTCGATCAGCGATTCCACACCGCCCAAGGAGGTGGCCGGCAGCCAGAGCTGAAGTTCCCGCACCATTTTGTCCGCAGCATCGGCCCCGCTCAGGCCTGCCACCGGTGCGATCTCCACGCACACGATGGAGCCGAAACCCGTCATCTGGGACCTGGCACGCTCGTGCCCGGGGTCCGTGGGAAGACCCGGAAAACGGATGGCTTCGACCAAGGGGTGCCGGCCCAGCCGTTCGGCGAGCACCGCGGCAGACGCCTGTGAGCGTTCCACGCGCAGAGCCAGCGTGCGAAGTCCCCGAAGCGCGAGCCACGCCTCGAAGGGGCCGGCGATGCCGCCGTGGATGATGCGGTTGTGCAGCAGCGCTGCCCGGATGTCCGGGTTGGAGGTCACCAGGGCGCCCAGAACGACGTCGGAATGGCCGGCCAGATACTTGGTCACCGAATGCAGCACGACGTCGGAGCCCAGGGCAAGCGGCTGCTGCACCAGCGGGGTGGAAAAAGTGTTGTCCGTGACAACGATGGCCCCGACGGCGTGGGCCGCCGCCGTCAGTTCGCGGATGTCCGCGATGCCGAGCATCGGGTTGGTGGGGCTTTCGAGCCAGAGCATCCTGGCCGCCTTGGCGTTTTGTCCCTGCGGGGCCAGCTGTTCCTTCACGACCCCGGTATCCGCGATGTCCACGATCCGCAGTTCCAGGAAGCCCTTCTGCGCCAGCTCGGTGGCCATCACCAGGGATCCGGAGTAGCTGTGCGAGGGCATGACCAGGACACCACCTGCAGGCAGCAGGGACAGCGCGGAGCTAACGGCCGCGAGCCCGGACGCATACAACAGGCCCGGCAGCTCCGACCCTTCGAGCTGGCCCAGGGCCTCTTCGAACGGGTCCCAGGTGGGGTTGGCGTAACGGCCGTAGCCGCGGTCGCCGTCGGCCAGTTCCCCTGATCCAAAATAGGTCGAGGACAGCACAATGGGAGGGTTAACAGGCTCGTCCCGCAGGCGCGGCGGGCGCCCGGCGGCAACCACCACCGTCTCGGCCGACAGGGACGCTGCGTGCTGCTCCGAAAGACTCATGGGGAAAGCGTACTTGGACGTAAGGCGGGGCCCGAAGTTGGCGTGGAAGTCGGTAGGCTTGAGCAGTGAACACGCAAAGCCCCGGACTTTTCATCGCTTTTGAAGGCGGCGACGGTGCCGGCAAGTCCACGCAGGCGGCCCGCCTGGCCGGATCCCTTGAGGCTCGCGGCCTGACAGTCCTGCGGACGCGCGAACCGGGCGGCACGCCCATTGGCGAAAGGCTTCGCTCCCTGGTCCTGGACCATGGCCACGGCCACATCGACGCCCACACTGAGGCCCTGATCTTCGCGGCCTCGCGTGCGGCCCACGCCAGCCAGGTGATCCGGCCTGCGCTGGAGCGCGGCGAGGTTGTCCTGACGGACCGCTACATTGACTCCTCCGTGGCATACCAAGGTGCGGGCCGGGACCTCAGCGCCGACGCCGTCCGGTCGTTGAATGAATGGGCTACGTCCGGCCTGCTCCCCGACCTCACCGTCCTTCTGGACGTGGATCCCGCCGACGGCCGCCGACGCCGGACCGCCGGTGACGCCGCTGAGGACCGGCTGGAATCAGAGGCTGACGAGTTCCACGCCACCATCCGCGCAGCGTTCCTGGACCTTGCCGCCAGCCGCCCGGACGCCTATCTGGTCCTGCCTGCCCACCTGCCCGTCCAGGAGATCGCCGAGCGGATCCTGACCCGCGTCGACGCGCTGCTCACGTTCGCGGGCAGGGGTGCCGCATGAGCGTCTGGGACGACCTCCAAGGCCAGCCCGCCGTCGTCGCGCAACTCCGGCAGGCGGCCCTCGGCGAGGGCCTCACCCACGCCTGGCTGTTTACCGGCCCGCCCGGGTCAGGGCGTTCCAACGCCGCCAAGGCGTTTGCGGCGGCGTTGAACTGCGACCAGGAAAGTGTGGAAAGGCGCGGCTGTAGCGAGTGTCCTGCCTGCCTGACCATTCTTGGTGAGACCCACTCGGACGTCACGTTCGTCCGGACGGAAAAGGTCACCATTACCATCGACGAAGCCCGCGATCTGGTGTCGACGGCCGGCAACCGGCCCTCGTCCGGACGGTGGCGCATCATTGTGGTCGAAGACGCCGACCGGATGGCGGAGCGCACCACGAACGTGCTTCTCAAGGCCATCGAAGAACCCACCCCGCGGACCATCTGGATGCTGTGCGCACCGTCGCCCGCTGACGTTCTGGTGACCATCCGTTCACGCTGCCGTGCCGTGGCGCTCCGCCTGCCGCCGGCCGCCGACGTCGCAGCGTTGCTCGTCAAGCGCGATGGAGTGGAACCTGCCCTGGCCGAACGTGCAGCCCGGGCTGCGCAAAGCCACGTGGGGATCGCCCGCCGGCTGGCGCGGGATCCCGAGGCGAGGGAACGCCGCCTGGAAACCGTCAGGTTCCCGCTGGGGCTGCGCGGGGTGACTGCGGCGGTGATGATGGCTGACAAGCTGGTGAAAATCGCCACTGCCGAGGCCAACAGTTCCAATGAAGAGCGCGACGCCGCCGAGAAGGCCGCACTGCTGGCCACCCTGGGTGCCCCTGAGTCCGGGACGCTGCCGCCGGCCATGCGGAGCCAGGTGCGGCAGCTCGAAGAGGATCAGAAACGCCGGGCCAAAAGGTCCATTACCGATTCCTTGGACCGGACCCTAACGGACCTGCTGTCCTTCTACCGGGATATCCTGATTATCCAGCTCGGGAATGCTGTGGAGCTGGTGAACGTTGAGCTGAGGGGTGAGTTGGAGGAATTTGCCGGCAGGTCCACCCCCGAGACCACCTTGGCCCGCATGGATGCCATCAACAAAGCACGCCAACGCATCACCACCACCAACGTTGCTCCGCTGTTGACCATTGAGTCCATGGCAGCCAGCCTGATCTAGCCCTTACAAGGAGACCTCTCGATGACTGCTCGCCCCCTGCCCGCGCGTTCCAGATCCCTGGTGACTGGACTGCGGGCCGCCGGTGCCCTGGTCCTGGCCCTTACGCTGGCCTCGTGCAGCATCCTCAACGGCGGCACCGAAGAGAAGTCACCGGCAACGGCGAAGGCGGACCCCTCCATCGTGGCGTCTGCACCGGCCGGGCTGGATTCGTTCTACTCCCAGGAGGTCGTCTGGGAACCGTGCGAAAGCGGCAACTTCCAGTGCGCCAAGGTCTCTGTTCCGCTCAATTACGCAGAGCCTGACGGCGAGAAGATCCAGATAGCAGCGCTGAAGGCACCCAGCACCGGAACCAGGACGGGCACCCTGCTGGTCAACCCGGGTGGTCCTGGCGGGTCCGGCTACGACTTCGTCAAGGACGCGGCCGCAACACACTTCTCCCAGTCCGTCCGTGCCGCCTATGACGTGGTGGGCTTCGACCCGCGGGGCGTAAAACGCTCATCCCCCGTCAAGTGCATGACCGATGCGGAACGGGACGCCGCACGGGCCAAGATTTACGCCCTGGACACCGACGCCGGGCTTGCCGCCGCCCTCGCCGACAACAAGGTCATCGCCGCGCAGTGCGCAGAGCAGACCGGCCCGGTGCTGGGGCATATCGACACCGTCAGTTCAGCAGAGGACCTGGACATCCTGCGCGCCGTCGTCAACGACTCCAAGCTCAATTACCTGGGGTACTCCTACGGCACCTTCCTGGGCTCCACCTACGCCTCGCTCTTCCCCGAAAATGTGGGGCGCATGGTGCTCGACGGCGCGCTGGATCCGTCCATCAGCAACGAGGAGCTCACCAGCGGCCAGGCCGTGGCTTTCGAAAAGGCCATCAGAAGCTACGTGGCCGACTGCCTGGAGGAAAGGTCCTGTCCGCTCAGCGGGGGCGTTGATGCCGGCGTCGGGCAGATCCGGGACCTCATCAGCTCGGTGCAGGAGACGCCCCGCACGGCCAAGGATGGCCGCCTGGTCAACGCCAATACCTTTGTCAGCGGCCTCATCACTCCGCTGTACAACGACGAGAGCTGGCCGGCGCTGACCCAGTCCCTTGAGGCCGCCATGGCCGGGGATGTCAGCCTGATGCTCAGGCTCGCCGATCTCGGCGCTGACAGGGGCCCCAACGGGCAGTACACGTCCAACTCGACGTTTGCCTTCAATGCCATCAACTGCCTGGACTACCCGATGGTTTCCGATACAGCCGGCATGCGTGCCGATGAGGAGAGGCTGCGGCAGGCTTCCCCCACCCTCGGATACTTCTTCGCGTACGGCGGCACCAACTGCGTGGACTGGCCCTATGACAGCGTCCGGACCCCGGCGCCCGTGGAGTACAGCGGCGAATCCCCGATCGTGGTCATCGGAACCACCGGCGATCCGGCCACCCCGGTGGAATGGGCCTCGTCCCTGCGCAAGCAGCTGGGGAACGCTTCACTGCTCACCTGGCAAGGCGAAGGACACACCGCCTACGGGCGGGCCAACAGCTGCCTCGAAGACGCCGTTGACAGCTA
>NZ_QAIQ01000391.1:0-7691 GCF_003061105.1 Arthrobacter sp. HMWF013 | reverse complement strand
CCCGCCGACAACACGGTCTGCTGAGTACTTCCCGCCGGCCCATTTTGACCCGGGCGGCGGGACTCTATTACAGTTGACTCTTGCATGAACCGCCCGGTTACGCCGGGAGATTCACGCGGTGCTTCCTTAGCTCAGTCGGTAGAGCGTTTCACTCGTAATGAAAAGGTCATCAGTTCGATTCTGATAGGAAGCTCGGGACAAACCCCCTAGAAACCAAGGTTTTTAGGGGGTTTTTCGCTGGTTAAGCTGTGCCCCGCCTTGCGGGTCCAGGCTGCGGAACTCGCTGACAAGCTCCGGGTTCCCGCAGGCGCGGGCGAAAGCCTCAATACGCATCTCGATCTCCCTGCCCAGCAGCCAGGATCCGATGCGTTCGGCAATGGGCCGCAACCACGCAGGGCGGCAGGTGAACGAATATTTCCATACCGCCCGGGTCCCGCCGTCCTCCGGAGTAAACCTCCACCCGCCGCCGAACTTTTCGAAGAACCACGGGCCGGAAACCATCGTCATGCCAACATTCGTCGGCGGCACGAAAGAGACGTATTCGCTCACCATGACAAGCCCCATGCGGGACACAGTCCTGGTGCGGACTCCCTTCCCGGCTGCGGCCGCCCCGTCAAGCCATCCCTGCGTGGAGATGAAGGGATCCCATGTGAGCCGGAAATCGCCCGTGGTCTGGGAGAAGGCAAACGCCGTTTCCGGGTCGAGGCGGATGAATCGTTCTGCGCGTACCTGAGGCATGGCTTCAGCCTAGCCGGGTGGTTGTCCGTCAGGCCGCCGAACCGGCTTCAGGTCATTGCGCCAGGCGTTCCCTTGCTGCGTGCTCGACGAGGACGGGGACGAAATCCCGCACGCTCCCGGCATCCAAGGCACGGTGCTGTTGCTGGACGACATCCTCGATGACGCCGGTGGGTACTTCCGGAAACTTCTGCGCGAGCCGGTCAACCACGCTGGTGAGCGCCCGCACCTCTTCGCATACTCCCATCGGGTGAGTGTCGGCCATCAGCCCGGCGAGGTCAAGAGTTGACTAATAAGCCCGGCCACCTCGATCCCGGCTATCCGGAAGCAGCGAACACTTCGACTGCCACGACGTGAACCTCTGCCAGGCCCCGGTCCGGTACAGGCTTCTCCAACAGCACCGGCTGCGTGTGGTTGTGTGCCCACGCCCGGGCGTCCGCTCCCAGCACGTCATCGATCCAGACCACCGAGTCCCAGTCTGCCTCGCCCAAAGCATCCATTCTTGCCAGCCACCGGGCCACCGAACGCAGCTTGGGTGTTGCCTGGCCGTCGTCGTCCGGCCTCAGCACCATCACTACACGCAGGGGTTCCGCTTCAAGCTGCAACTGCGACTCCAGGCCTGCTGTCAGGTCCGCCGGCCAGGTCGACACCCAGGCGATCCGGCCCAAGCCAGCGAGCCGTCGGACCAGGCCGATCTTCTCAGGCGTAAGGGTCAGCGTGGGGCGGTCCCCGCCGTCACCCGGACCTGCGACCGGATTGAGGACGCCGTCGATATCGAGCAGAATGATCGGCTTCATGGACGTGACCTTAGCCTGATGAAAGGGACCGGCGGTAGGCCCTGGTCTGTACGCCGTTTGAGCATCGCCCGGACCCCCACGGAACCCCGGGCGCCAGAGTCGCGTGCCGCAAGCATCCCGCCGCAAGCAATCCCAGGACCAGAGACGAAGGGCCCTCCCCGGCGCCAGCGTCATTGTCTATGTGGACACCGCGAATTCATCCTGATGTCACCCGCCGCTGTTAGTGTCCGGCCATGGATGAACTGTTGCTTGTACCGGGTTCTGCCGCTTTACGTGACCTGACGGGAAGGTCTGGCTTCGAGGTCGACTTCCTCGGAGTGAGGGTGAACGTTCCTGTCTTGGCAAGTGCTGAGACTGTCCTGCTCCCCTATACGCACTTCTCGGTGCTTATGCGGCTGGACAAGCGCCTGGCAGCCGTCACTGCCCTCGGCATCGACGGGGAGAAGCTGATGGACGTGGAAAGGTCCGGTATCCAGTGGCGGCTGGACCCCCGGCTGGCGGACGATCAGCAGACCGGAGAGCGGGTCTATGCACGCAATGACATTGACCGGGGGCACCTGGTCCGTCGTGCCTCGGCGGTTTGGGGTGAAACCCTGGCCGAGGCAGCCCAGGCCAACGAAGACACGTTCCACTACACAAACGCCGCACCCCAGGCTGCGAAATTCAACCAGGGCCTGGACCTGTGGCTGGGCATGGAGTCATACCTGCTCGAACATGCCGCCGATTACGGCCGCCGGCTCATCGTCTTCACCGGGCCGATCTTCGGGGACCATGATCCGGTGTACCGGGGCGTGGACATCCCCCTGATGTTCTTTAAGGCCGCGGTGTTCCTTCAGGACGGGCAGCTTGCGGCGACAGGCTACATCGTGGATCAGACACCCCAACTGGCCGACCTGCCCGATATTCCCCGGCCGGGGGCAGCGGACGAGGCGCCTCCGTTGGGCCCGTTCCGGACCTACCAGGTGCCCATCCGGGACATCGCTGCCCTCACGGGCCTGGATCTGGACCAGCTCGTAGCCGTGGACCGGATGCCCATTGCCGCCGAACTCCCCACTGCCCGCGTGACGTCCACGTGGCGGAAGATCCTCTCCCCCGAGGACCTCGATCTGGACTTCGACCTGAACGGCGACTAACCGCCGGCGGGGCACGCTGGGGAGGGTATGGCACGGACCGGGCCCAAAGGATCTGGTCACGCACGCTGACGCATGCTGTGATGTTGCCGGGTCGAGCCGACCAGCGAATCACCACGCGTCAGGAGACGGAGTCAATGGCTTCCATGGAGGGTACCGTAGCGCTCGTCACAGGAGCTACGGGTGGATTGGGGCAGGCAGTGGCAACCGGCCTCGCGCGCGAAGGCGCCTTGGTCATTGTGGTTGGACGCACCGCAGCCCGTGCCGAAGATGCAGTGAAGCGGATCCGTTCGCTTTTTCCGGCGGCCTTGCTTGAGCCGTTGGCCTGCGACCTGTCAGTCCAGTCCTCGGTCCGGGCCGCCGCTGCCGGGTTCGCGTCCCGCCATGACAGGCTCAACGTTCTGGTCAACGCAGCGGGCGTCTTCCGCAAGGAACGCCAGGTGACCCCCGACGGGCTCGAACTGACCTTCGCCACGAATGTCATGGCCTACTTCCTGCTGACCAGCCTCCTGCTGGACGCACTCACGCAAGCTGCCGCCGTCGGAAGAAGGGGTGCGGCGGCGGACCGGGCAGAGGCCCGGAATTCCAGGATCGTCAATATCGCCTCGAAGTACGGCAACACCCGGCTCCGCTTCGACGACCTCCAGACCGCAAAAGGCACGTACAGCTACCTTCGATCCACCCCGCCCACCATGCTGGCCCGCGTCCTCCTCACCCAGGAGTTTGCTGAGCGCCTCCGCGGCTCTGGCGTGGTGGCAAATGCGGTCCACCCTGGGCTGGTCAGGAACACGTCCTTGCTGCAGGACGTTGGCGGCCCATTTCGCTGGATCACGGACACGTTCGGTGCACCAGCCGAACAGGCTGCGGACACACCCCTCTGGCTTGCCACCGCTCCAGAGACATCAGAGGTGACCGGAAAGCTCTGGTCAAAGCGGAAGGAACTCCCCACGCCCGGAATGGGATCGGACCCGGAAGCCCGCAGGCGGCTATGGGATGCCTGTTCGAATCTCGCCGGGATCCGGTGATTCTATGGAGCCGGAACACTAAGTCGGATAGGTGAGGACTCGGACGGTCCACCGCATTGCGCTGATCCCCCATCCGTTTCCAGTCAAGGTCAGCCGACTGTTCAGCGAGAATATCCCCTGCGGCAGACAGAGCCTTGGCGGTGACCTGGTCAGGGGTGCTCATGTTCACCATGAACCGCCAGGTGTCCGTATCGACCCGTTCGGCGTAAAACGGCGCCTGCGTGCGCTGCAGGTCGGGGGTAACCGGTGCGGTGGGGTTGAGGGAAGCCAGCGGTGCCATGGTCCGCGGAGCGGCGGCTGCGGACGGTGGGCTGGGTTCCGAGCATTCCGCCCCGTCACAGAGCTGCACCATGTTGACCCCGGAGACGTCCCCGTCCAGTTCAACAGTGATGGTGTTGACCCAGCCAATGGCCGTGCACGCGGTCGAACAGCCGGCGGACGGAACACTGACAGCCAGGATCAACACCACGGGCCGGACAACGAGCCCCCATACTCTCCCCATGCGGCCAGTCTAGGGGGTTTGCTTTCCTTGGCTGCTTCCGGGGGGCAGGGCACACGGCACGCCCTCCCCTAAGATGGCGTGCATGGATGACAAGGCGCTGGCAGCCATCGCCCACGGGCTGTACGCCCTGCCTTTCGACGATTTTGTGGCAGCGCGGACGGCCGCGGCCAAAGAGTCGGCCGGTTCCGGGAAGGAACTCCCCGCTGCCATCAAGTCCCTGCCCAAGCCTTCCGTTGCGGCCTGGACCGTCAACATGCTCGCCGTTCATCAGCCGGAATTGCTCGCGGAGCTGGCCGGCCTGGGCGAAAAGATGCGGACAGCCCAGTCATCGCTGGACGCCGTCACCCTGCGTGAGCTGGGCCGGGAGCGCCGCACCCTGCTGGCCTCCGCCGTCGACACCGCCCGGTCCGAGGCGGAGAGGCGGGGGCGCAGCATCAGCTCAACCATCGCGTCCGACGTCGAGCGGACTCTGCGGGCGCTGACCGCGGACGAAGGCGCCGCAGCCGCAGTTCAGAGCGGTCTGCTGGTCCAGGCGCTGTCCGCCGACGGAGTGGACACCGTCGATCTGGGCGGGGCCGTAGCAGTGCCCGGGGCTGTTCCGGTCCGGGGTGCCGCGCCCGTCACGCCATCGGCTGCTGCCCCCGTCAGGGAGAAACAACGGACGACGACGGAAAGCGCTGCCCGCCCGGCGTCGGACCAACCACGGCTCAAGGCAGTCCGGCAGACTCCGCGGCCCGCTTCGCCGTCTGCGTTGGAGAAAGCCAAAGCTGCCCTGGCCGAAGCCAAGGCAGCTGAGGAGGAATCCGGCCGCCGCGCCGAGGAACGGCGAAGCGTGCTGGAGGATACGGAAGCCCGGGTGGCTGACCTGACCCGCGAAACACGGCAACTCCGGGCCAGGTTGCAAGGGGCCGAGGAGGAGCTCGAACGGTCCAGGAAACAGCTGGGCACCCTTGCAGCGGAGGCCAAGCAGGCAGCCCGTGCGGCGGAAAAATCGCAGCGCTCAGCCATGCTCGCGCAGGAGCGGGTGCTGCGGCTGGGCAACACGCGGGACTGAAGCACGGTAATTGTCAGACCCCGGTTGCACACTGGATTTATGGAAAACAACACCGCACAGGAATTTCACGTCACCTACTTCGACGCCGATTGTGGCCGCATCCGGAGTGAAAGTTTCGAGTCCCTGCAGGACGCGGAACGCTTCGCCAGCCGGAACTGCATCGGCGAGGATTCCTGGGCCGTCATCGACGCCGTCGCCGTCGAACAGGCCCGGATCGCCGCCTGACCGGCCGGGTCCTTAGGCGAAGTCGGACACCGCAGGATCCGGGCCGATCCGGCCCTCGCCCTGGGCAGACTTGTCCAGGCCATTGAGGGCTTCCAGGTCTTCACTGTCCAGCGCGAAGTCCAGCGCTGCGAAGTTCTCATGGATGCGCGTCTCCGTCACCGATTTGGGGATTACCACGTTGCCGATGGCCAGGTGCCACGCGATGACAACCTGCGCCGGTGTGGCCTGGTGCTTGGCAGCTATCCCTGTGACCGCAGGATCCCCGAGGAGCTCACCGCCCTGGCCCAGGGGGGACCAGGCCTGGGTCAGGATTCCCTGCGCGGCACCGAACGCACGCAGTTCACGCTGGCTGAAGTAGGGGTGCAGTTCGATCTGGTGGATGGCAGGTACCACTCCGGTCTCGTCAATGAGCCGCTGCAGCCCCTCCACCGTGAAGTTTGAAACTCCGATGGACCGGACCCGTCCCCGCTTCTGGAGTTCAATGAGCGCTTTCCACGTGTCCACGAACTTGTCCTGTTTGGGCTGCATCCAGTGGATCAGGTAGAGGTCCAGGGTGTCCAGGCCCAGCCTGTCCATGGATTCCTCGAACGCGGCCAGCGTGGACTCGTACCCCTGATCGGCGTTCCACAGCTTGGTGGTGATGAAGAGCTCCTCCGGCCGGAGGCCCGAACTGGCAATGGCGCGGCCGACGCCAGCCTCATTGCCGTAAATCTTGGCCGTATCGACGTGGCGGAAGCCTGCCTCGAAGGCTTGGCGGACTACTTTTTCGGCAACGTCGTCCTCAACCTGCCACACGCCGTAGCCGAGCTGGGGAATGGTGTGTCCGTCATTGAAAGTGAGTGTCGGTGTAGAAGTCATCCACCCATCGTGCCAAAAGGAACGGCCCGGACCGGCCGTGAAGGGCGCCGCTAAGCCAGACGCTTAACCTGGAATACTGTCCGGCTGGCCACTGGCGGCGTCCTCGGCGAGGCGCCGTTCCGCGTCAGCCACCTGCTCCAGCACGGATTCCGCCCGGCGCCGCACTGACGCCGCTCCCACGGGCACAGGCCCCACCGCAAGCCTCAGCATGGCGGCGGCCTCTGCTGTTGTGGCGAGCGAGTTGCCGGCCTTGGACAGTGCGCGGTGGACTCCGGCCAGGGGCCCCGGAATGTCCAGTCCCTCGCTGGGGGAACGTCTCTGGGCTTCGACGCAGACCGCTCGGACACGTTCCAGAAGCTCGGAAAGCTCGTTGGCGATCTCCACCAGTTCGGCGTAGAGCTGCTCGTCCTCGACGCCCTCAAGGACCTGGTGGTAGCGGTCCAGTCCCCGGTGGAACCGGTCATGGGCGCGCCGCCAGAGGCCCTTGCCCAGCTCAGAGTCGTCCTTACGCCCTTGCCGGGCGGCCGTGAAGAATCCCACGCGAGCCTAGAGGTACTGGCCGGGGCCGTGGTCCGGGTCCTCCGGCCGGACGGGTGATCCTGCACCGGAGCGCTGCGGGCCGGCGGTGGCCCGTTGCGGCTCGCCGTTTTCCCCGATGACCACCCCCGGGGCTATGACTGTCCCCGGCGGCAGCTGCTTCATCTGCAACTGTGCGGCCGCCTGCTCACGGGCTGCATGCTGGGCTGCAATGGCCGTCTGGATCCCGTGGAAGAGTCCTTCCAGCCAACCCACCAGCTGGGCCTGGGCGATCCGGAGCTCAGCCTCCGAAGGTGTGGTGTTCTCAGGAAAAGGCAGGCTGATCCGTTCCAGCTCTTCGACCAGCTCCGGAGCCAGCCCGTCCTCCAGCTCCTTGATGGAGCGTTCATGGATTTCGGCAAGACGCTCGCGTGCGGCTTCGTCGAGCGGCGCCGATTTAACTTCTTCAAGGAGCTGCCGGATCATGGTGCCGATCCGCATGACCTTCGCCGGCTCGTCCACAAGGTCCTGCACGCTGCTGCCCCTGGTCCTGGCGGCAGGAGCGCCGCGGGCTGCACGGGGCCCGGCCGGCCGGCCGCCCATGGCAGGGCCACCAGGGGCAGGGGAAACCGACCCCTCGTTGTCCAGGGTTTTGCCCTCCACCGGGACGTCGTCAAGCTGAGTGTCGTTCGGATCGCTCATGCGTTTATACTCTCACGAGCCGGCGACACACAGCCCGGCAGACGAAGTGCGGCCCAGTAATGAATCGCAACCCGGCCCTTGGCCGCGACCCGCGGCGCCCCTTGCAGGTCCGGCCCGGCCGATGGATTGGCTCAGCAGCACCTGCCC
>NZ_QAIQ01000390.1 GCF_003061105.1 Arthrobacter sp. HMWF013 | reverse complement strand
TTCCGGCCACCGTTAGCTACAACGCCGCCACCAGAACGGCCACCCTCGATCCGGCTTCAGGGCTGGCGTCTGACGGCACCTTCACAGCTACCCTCGTGGGCGGCAGCACGGCGATCCGCGATACCGCGGGCACACCGCTGGCGAGCACCAACTGGACATTCCGCACGGGTCCGGCGCCCGCAATCACCGCCTTCACCCCGGGCGCCAACGCCCTCCTGGTCCGGCGGAGCAACAATGTTGCCGTCACCTTCAGCGAGGTGGTACAAGGCGCCGGCCCAGCGACGTTCACGGTGAAAAACGCCGCCACGGGGGCACTGGTTCCTGCCGCTGTGTTCCGCAACGGCACTACCAACCAGTGGATCCTGGACCCCCAGCAGGCCCTGGCCGCCAAGACCAAATACACCGTCACTGTCACCGGCGGACCCGCAGCCATCCGCGATCTCGCCGGCAACCAACTGGTCACCAAGACCTGGCAGTTCACCACCGGTTCGTTCTAGCGGACCAGTTCCGTAGCGCCAGGCAGGAAGTCCGACGGCGGCAATTGGGGGGCGCCGCCGGACTCTGCCGGCTGCCGCCCCCGTGCGTCCGCGGCGCCCGGGTGATGTTCGGACCAGATGGTGCCCACTTCCTCGGCGAACTGTTCCACAATCCTGCTCATGGCCGCGTGTGCGGCGGCGGCCTCGCCACGCTGGATGGCGCTGGCCACGTCCACATGCAGCTGCAGCGCCTGGTGGTCGGGCAGGTGGGGCATCAGGCCGTGCTCCGCGCGGCCGGTGAGGACCTCGGCCACCAGGTTCTGCAGCTGGGCAAACATGGCGTTGCCCGATGCCTTCAGGACAGCGGCGTGGAACTCCACGTCCAACCGCAGGAATTCCTCCTGGTCGCCGCGCTGGCCTGCCGCCCACAGCCGGGCCGCATGGGATACGAGATCGCTGCCGGCATCCCAGGAGGCGCGTTCCGCAGCGAGGCGGGCGGCCTGCGGCTCAATCGCGCCTCGGAGTTCATTGAGGGACTGGAGCTGTTCGAGCCGGCGGGAGGAAGCCAGCCGCCAGCGGATCACCTGCGGGTCGTAGAGGTTCCAGGCTTCTTCGGGCTGCACCACTGTGCCGAACCGGCGGCGGGAAGCCAGCATGCCTTTGGAAGACAACACCCGGGCGGCCTCCCGGACCACGGACCGCGAGACTTTGTGCTGCGCTTCAAGCTCGTCAAGCCTCAGGACCGAGTTCGGTGCGAAGTGCCCCTCAGCGATCGCGAGTCCCAGACTCTGTACCAGCGAACCGTGGAGATCAGTTGGCGGGACCATCTGGGGGATTTTCATAGATAAATCATACTGCTTAGTAAAAAGGCTTGTATATGTCTGCCTTATTTACCTATGCTCTCTTCCAGAGCAGATGTAAAGATGCATTTGTATGCGGCTGGACAGTGACGTCAGCCCTGAAATGAGGGAGTCGTAATGAAGCGACGTTCAATAGTGAAGTACGCGGCAGTCGCCGCCGCACTTTCGCTCGGGCTGACCGCCTGCAGCGGCAGCGGCAGCGAAGACGCCAAGGAATCCGGCACCGTCCGGGTCACCCTGGCCAACCACGTCTGGACCGAAGGCATCAAGGCAGCCATCCCGGAATTCGAGCAGTCCAGCGGCCTGAAGGTCGAACTGACCCAGCTCGGCGAAGACCAGCTCTCTGATCAATACAACGTCAAGCTGAACGCCGGCAGCGACGAAATCGACGTCATGATGTACCGCCCGCTCCAGGAGGGCAAGGCATTCGCGAAGAACGGCTACCTCGCAGACCTGACCGGCAAGGTTTCCTCGGACGCCGCCTGGGACTGGAAGGACTACCAGGAAGGCCCGGTCAAGGCCACCACCGTTGACGGAAAGGTAGTGGGCGTCCCCATCATCACCGAACGCGAAGTGCTCTACTACCGCAAGGACCTCCTGCAGGCCGCAGGTCTGCAGGTACCCAAGACCATGGAAGAGCTCGAGGCTGCGGCGAAGGCCATCAAGGCGTCTTCCCCGGACACCGCCGGCTTTGTGGCCCGCACCGGCAAGTCCGCCGCGGTCACCCAGTTCTCCAGCTTCCTCTACAGCTTCGGCGGCGACTTCACCGATGCCAGCGGCAAGTCCACGGTCAACTCCGCTGCTGCCAAGGAGGCCTACGCCTTCTACGGCGGCCTGATCAGGAACTACGGCCCCGCCAACGTCAGCACGGACATGAGCTGGCCCGAAGCCATGGCAATCTTCACCCAGGGCAAGGCGGCCTTCTACACCGAGGCCGATTCGCTCTACAAGAACGCCACTGACCCGGCCAAGTCCAAGGTTGCTGACACGGTCGGTTTCGCCGCCCTGCCAGCCGGCCCGGCGGGTTCGAAGCCTTACAACATTCCGTCGTGGGGCCTGGCTGTGAACGAGGCCTCAGGCAACCAGGACAACGCCTGGAAGTTCATCCAGTGGGCCACCAGCAAGGACCGCACCCTGGCCGCGCAGAAGGCCGGCGTCCCGGGGCCCCGTGCCTCGGTCTGGGCGAACTCCGAGGGAACATCCACCTACCCCAAGGACCTCGCTGAGGCCATTGCAGTCAGCGCCAAGAACGGTGTGGGCCACGACCGCCCGGAGGTTGTCACGGTAGGCAAGGCCCGCGAAATCGTGGGTGAGCCGATCGTTGCTTCCATCACCGGCGGGGATGCATCAGCCGCTGCCGACAGCGCCCACCAGGCTTTCCAGCAGTTCCTGGACAACGAAAAGAAATAGCACCCGGCGCCTTGGCGCCCGCGTTGCATCAACAGCCCGGCGGGACGGCAGCTAAGTTGCCGTCCCGCCGCGGCCCCTCTTCACCCTCCAACTCCTTAGGTGAACATGTCTGTAATGAACGCTCCCCGCAGCGCTCCTGCGCGCAGCGCCGGCCGGCCTCCCAGCATGCGTGGGAACTTCTCCAACTGGTCCAACCGGCACCGCAAGTGGCTTTTCGCAGCGCCCGCGATGATCTTCGTCGGGGTCCTGATTGTCTTCCCCCTGGCCTGGACCCTGTACCTGAGCCTCACCGATTCGCAGGGCTCCGTCCGTGCCGCCACCGAGTTCATCGGCCTGCAGAACTACCTCACGGTCCTCTCCGACACCGAACGCTTCTGGCCCGCCGTCGGCCGTACCCTGTCCTTCACCGGCGTCGCGCTGGTCTGTGAGGTGGTGCTCGGCATGGGCATCGCCCTGCTCCTCTGGCGCCCCTTCCGCGGCGAAAAGTGGGTTCGGGTGGCGATCCTCCTTCCGCTGGTTGCCACCCCGGTGGCAGTGGGCATGATGTGGCGGCTGATCTTCGATCCCAACATCGGTTTCGCCAACCAGCTGCTGGGCATGATCGGAATTCCCGCACAGCCGTGGCTCTCCGGCCAGGACACCGCGCTGGGAACCACCATCTTCATGGACGTGTGGCAGTGGACCCCGATGGTGGTGCTGATCCTGCTTGCCGGCCTGACCTCACTCTCCGACGAACCTGACGAGGCGGCCAGGGTGGACGGCGCCAGCGCGTTCCAGCGCTTCTTCTACATCACCCTTCCGCTCATGATGCCCACCGTGATTGTGGCCATCCTGCTCCGGGGCATCGACGCCCTGAAGACCTTCGACATCCTCTACGCCACCAAGGGCAAAGGCGGCGGTTCCTTCCACGAAGTGGAGACCCTGAACGTCTACGCCTACGGCCTGAGCTTCGACTACAACCAGTACGGGCTGTCCTCCGCGGTGCTGATCCTGTTCTTCATGATCATCATCGGCACCATGTGGCTGCTGACCATGCGCAAGAAAGCGGTAAGCAAATGACCGTCCTGACCCCAGACCAGACCTCCGCCGGACAGCCGCAGGTGATCCGCCGCCGTCGGAAGCCCCTGGCCACACGCGCCTACAAGGTCTTCCGCGTCGCAGCCCTGATCGCAGTGGTGCTTTTCCTGATTGCCCCGCTCGCCTGGATGCTGCTGGCCTCCTTCAAGACCAACGTGGACATCTACGACACCGGCAAGGCGCTGTTCTTCGCCCCGACCGGCGAGAACTACGC
>NZ_QAIQ01000389.1 GCF_003061105.1 Arthrobacter sp. HMWF013 | reverse complement strand
GTATTTCTCCGTCCAGTTCCAGTGCCACGTCAGGAACGTAGCGCGCCGTGGTGGCACCGGGACTGGCCACGACGGCGCGGGCGAGGAGGGGGCCGGCGTCGGTCTGGATCTCGAACAAGTCCCCGGCCTTGCGCACCGTCAGGACCTGAACGCCTGTCCGCACCGGAAGACCGAAGTGCTGCGCGTAGCTTTCCAGATAATCTGCGAACTCGTCCTTGCCGGGGAAGCTGCCGCCGGGGGAGGGGAACTTCAGCCCGGGGAGACTGCTGTACCGGGCCGGGGTGAAAAGCCGCAGGGACTCCCAGCGCTCCCGCCACCCGTCGCCCACCCGCGGATGGCTCTCCAGGATGGTGAAATCTACACCGGCCCGCTTCAGGAAATACCCGGCGGCGAGCCCGGACTGCCCTGCACCGACCACCACAACGTCCACTAGTTGAGCATCCATCGATGGCTCCTTAGCCGGGCCCCGGGGCGCTTCCTCTGTGGATGCCCTGCGGATTTCATTAGAATAGCATTCCAGTCAGTGGAGGACTAGTCTGTTTTCATGACTGGTTCGCGGGCTGTGTCGGCCGATCCTTCCGGGGCGCCCAGGACCGCCCATGGGCCCACCGGCCGGCCCACCCGCCGGGCTGTCCAGGCGGCGGAGACCCGGGCACTGATCGTGGGCGTGGCAGGCGGGCTCTTCGCCAAGCAGGGGTACGTGCCCACCACCATCGAGGCCATCGCGGCCGAAAGCGGAGTGGCGCTCCAGACCGTCTACAACTCGGTGGGGAACAAGGCGGCGCTGCTGTCCGCGGTGCTGGACGCGGCGGCGTCCGGCCCCCACTCGCCGTCGAACGTCCTGGAACTGATGCGGCAGCGGACCGCCGAAGCGCCCGATTTCGATGCGGTGATCGCCGTCCTCGCCGACTGGTTTGTTGAAGTCCACCGGCGCACCGGGCCCGTGGTGGGCGTCATCGCCCAGGCCGCCGCCGTCGACCCCGCGGTGGACAAGTTGCAGACCGCCCGGGCGCTGCAGCGCCTCGAGCGGTACGGGGAGGCGGCGGCCGCACTGCGGTCCCGCGGCGGGCTGAAGTCCGGAATGTCCGACGCCGATGCTGCCGCCGCCATCTGGTCGCTGGGTCACCCGCAGACGTACCGGGCACTGGTGGGGGAGGCCGGCTGGTCCGTGCAGGCCTACCGGGAATGGCTGGTGCGCTCGCTGGGTGCCGCGCTGGCGTAGGGCGCCGGCCTGGGGGCGGCCTACAGTGTGCGGCGGGAAGCCAGCGGGGAAAGCAATGCCTCCTGCAGCTTTGGGCTCAGGACTCGCGGCACGTCGACGTCCACGGCCAGGGCCAGGACCGCCCGGCTCAGGTAGTTGCGCGCCGCCGCGGCCACGGTGATGTCCACAATCTCGCGATCCGTGAAGCCGTGCTCGCGGAGCGTTAGGGTGTCGGCGTCGGTCATGGCTGTTGCGTCCCTGCTGAGTTTTTCGGCGTACTCCATCATGGCCACTTCAGCGCCCGTCAGTCCTGCGTTGCGGTAATCCCTGGCCACGGCGGCGACCTCATCTTCCGTGAACACCGCCAGCGCTTTGGCCCCGTGGGCGAGCAGGCAATGCGTCGAGCCAATACCCTGCGCGGCGGCAAGAGTTACGAGCTCGTAGCGGCGCAGGTCCATCGGGGCCCTGATGGCGCCGAGCAGGGCGTCGAAGGCCTGGGATACTTCGGGATTAATGGCCATGGCCTTCGTCTGCGGGGTGACATAGCCGAGTGAGCCGAGGTCGTCGTCGTAAAGTTCCGCAGTCAGCCCCGTGGCTTCCGGTTCCGGCGTTGTCTTCAGGATCATGGTTACCCCCGGACATCCTTGGCTGGGTTGTGATCTGACAATTGTGGTCCTTCGCCTGAAGCCGCTGCAAGGGAAACGGGCGGTGGGTTGTCCACATAGCGGGGCACAACTTGTTGCCAAAGTGACGCGCAGGGATCACCCTGAAGGAGTCGCATCGTTTCGACTGTGGAGGTCAGGCATGAGCACCGCTTCAGATCAAGTGTTCGACGTTACTCCTGAAGGTGACAAACACGAGCTGAAGCGGGTCATGGGACCCAAGCTCCTGCTCCTGTTCATCGTGGGTGACATCCTGGGTGCCGGCGTCTACGCGGTCACTGGGACCATGGCCGGCACGGTGGGCGGCATCGTCTGGCTGCCGTTCCTGCTTGCTTTCGTCGTTGCCACGCTCACCGCCTTTTCCTACCTTGAGCTCGTCACCCAGTACCCGCAGGCGGCGGGCGCTGCGCTCTATACGCACAAGGCCTTCGGCATCCACTTCGTCACGTTCCTGGTGGCCTTTGCCGTGGTCTGCTCCGGCATCACCAGCGCCTCCACCTCGGCGAACGTCCTGGCTCAGAATTTCTTCGGTGGCCTGAACATCAACGGGTGGATGGCCATCCCGGACCAGCCCGTGATCACCGCCGTGGCCATGGGATTCATGCTGCTGCTCGCCGTGATCAACCTGCGGGGCGTGGGCGAGAGCGTGAAGTTCAACGTGATCCTGACCATCGTGGAAATGACCGCCCTGTGCATCGTGATCGGCGTGGGTTTCTACGTCATGGCGCAGGGGACCGGGAACCCGGCGGAAATCTTCGTCTTCAACGACTACCAGGACAAAGGCCTGTTCCTGGCCGTCACCGCAGCAACCTCCATCGCCTTCTTTGCCATGGTGGGCTTCGAAGACTCGGTGAACATGGTGGAGGAGACCCAGAACCCTGAAAAGATCTTCCCGCGGACCATGCTGACCGGCCTGGGCATCGCAGTGATCCTCTACATGCTGGTTGCTGTCTCCGTGGTCAGCGTCCTCTCGCCCACCGAGCTGGAGAACATCCGTGAAGCAGAAGGCGCGGCCCTCCTTGAAGTGGTGCACAAGGGCTCACCGGACTTCCCCATCGACAGGATCTTCCCGTTCCTCGCCGTCTTCGCCGTCGCCAACACCGCCCTGATCAACATGCTGATGGCCAGCCGCCTGATCTACGGCATGGCCCGCCAGAACGTCCTGCCCCGGCCGCTCGGGAAGGTGCTCCCCACCCGGCGCACCCCGTGGGCCGGCATCCTGTTCTCCACCGTCCTGGCGCTGGGCCTGATCTGGTACGTCACCAGCGATCCCAAGAGCAACGTGGTGGCCAACCTGTCCGGCACCACGGCGTTCCTGCTGCTGCTCGTGTTCACCGTTGTGAACATCACCTGCGTTGTCCTCCGCCGCAAGCGGGACCCCAACCGGAAGGTCTTCTTCACGTCGCCCGGGCAGTTGCCGCTCGTCGCCGCCCTGCTGTGCGCGTTCCTCGCCGGACCGTGGGTGGGCCGCAACATCATCCAGTACCAGATCGCCGGCGGACTGATGGCGATCGGCGTGGTGCTGTGGTTCGTCACCTACCTGATCAACAAACGGACCAACACACCGGAAGGCGAACCCGTGGGAATCCAGAACGTGGGCAAGGACGATCGGCTCCCGCCGCCTCCCCACTGACGCTGAGGCCGGCAGGGCACGCCGGTGACGTCAGCGCCTTGCCGGGTCCCGGCGTCGGGCGGCGTAGGCAAACAGTGACGTGGTGGCGACTGTCGCCAGGTATCCGGCGATCACAATGAGTGAGATCCCGGCCCAGAAGTAGTTGGTGGTGC
>NZ_QAIQ01000388.1 GCF_003061105.1 Arthrobacter sp. HMWF013 | reverse complement strand
CGGCTACACGGATGTCCGTCAGCTTGAACGTCTGCGGATGTCCGGCGCCACAGTCCTGACCGTCACCCCCTACCGCTGGGTGAAGCCCGACGGCGAGGACCGGCTTCCCCGCCTCATCGAAGCGGCCTGCAGCGGCAACCTGGACGTCCTGACCTTTACCAGCGCCCCCGCTGTGGACGCGATGTGGAGCACAGCCCACGAGATGGGCGTCTACAAGCAGCTCATCGAAAGCCTGCAGACCACGGTCACCACAGCCGTCGTCGGGCCTGTAACAGCCCAGCCGCTGCTCGACGCCGGCGTGACCCCGCTGATCCCGGAGCGCTTCCGGATGGGGGCCCTGATCCGGCTGGTGTGCGAGCACCTTGCCCTGAACCACGTGCGGCGGCTGGACACGCGGTCCGGCAACATTGAACTTCGCGGACGCAGCCTGCGCATCGACGGGCAGCCCGTTGAACTGGCACCTGCTCCCCTGCTGCTGCTGCGTGCACTGCTGGGGGCCGGCGGAGCTGTGCTGTCCCGCGAATCACTGTCCGAACTCCTTGAACTGCGCGGTTCAGTCCATGCCCTGGACATGACCGTCAGCCGGCTCCGCTCCTCCCTGCCGGACGGCCGGCTGGTCGAAACCGTGGTCAAACGGGGTTACCGCCTCCGCGTCTAAGCTGTCCCGCCCCCGTTTCATTTCCGTTTCACGCGTGAATGAGACGGGGGTCACCGGAAGTGTTACCGGCCGGTAAACATTGGCGAACGGGCCCCGATAGAGGAGCAATGACGGGGAAACACAACCGAAAAAGCCGAGGCCTACGCTGGGTCCATCATGAAGTTCCGGCCGTTCACGCGGCCGCCAGCGAAAGGGCCAACACATGTCCGCTCCGGCACCGTCCACCTCATTCTCCTCCGCACAGCGCATCGTCATTGCAGGTGCCGGCCCTGCCGCCCAGGCGTTGGTCAGGCAGCTCAGCGGAGCCAGGTTCAGCGGCACCGTGACGGTCCTCAGCAACCGTGACGACGCACCCGAGGAACTCCTGGAACTGGCCCTGCTGCCCCAGGTTTCGGTCCGCTTCGGCCAGCCGGCCAGCCACATAGACGCAGAAGCCCGCACCGTCGCCACCGCCGATGGCATGGAATTCAGCTACGACCAGCTGGTCATCGCCACGGGATCCGCACCGCTGGACGCACCCGTCGAGGGATCCGGGCACTGCCTGAGCTACTCCACGATTGACGACGCCGCCCGCATTGGCGAAGCCGTCATGGACATCACCAAGGGACTGGGCCGGCGGCCGCTGGGAATCCTGGTGGGCACCGGAGCTGCCGCCGGACAGGCCGAAGCGGTGCTCCGTGCCCGTGGTGTCCGTCCGATCCGCACCACAGTCCGCCCCGCCGCCGTCGTTCCGGCTTCATCCGGCTCCGCCCTGGGCTCCTCTGGAGTGATCTTCGCGGACGGCAGCAGCATGAACGGCGACCTGGTGGTGCTTGCCGAGGAACGCATCTCGCGGGACGGCCTGGCCGCCAGCGCCGGCCTGCAGACTGCGGCCAGCGGAGGCATCGTCATCAGCCGGGACTTCCGGACGTCAGTGCCGGGCATCTGGGCCATCGGCGACGCCGCAGCGTTCGACGGCGTCCGGCTGGGACTGCTGGTGGCGGCCGCATCTGCCGCCGGGGTCTGCGCCACCCAGCTCATGACGGCAGCTCCCGCCGGCGCAGCGCTCGGGCTCGCCGCCTGAGCCCTTGTGGCCGCGGTCCGTTCCCGCCCGATGGTGCCACGCACGCACCATCGAGGGCGGCTGGTGCTGTGGCAAGATGGTCACCTGAACAGCCACTGACATGGTGGCACCGGCGGCCCACAAGGCCACATGGAAAGGACCATCATGAGCAACGAAGCCACTCCTGTGAACCACCCCGGAGCGGGCACGGACTCAGTGCCGGGCAACATCGCGTCCTACATCGACCACACCCTGCTCAAGCCCGAAGCGAGCGAAGCCGACGTCCTGAAGGTCTGCGCGGAGGCCGCCGAATACAGCTTCAAGTCGGTCTGCGTTAACCCGGTCTGGGTCAAGACAGTGAAAACCGCCCTCAAGGGTTCCGGTGTGCTGACCTGCTCCGTTGTCGGGTTCCCGCTGGGCGCCGCCCCCACGGACGTGAAAACATTCGAAGCCCGCGGTGCGGTCCTGGATGGTGCGGATGAAGTGGACATGGTCATCAACATTGCCGCTGCCCGTGCGGGCGATCAGGGCGCGCTGGTGGAGGACATCTCCGCCGTGGCCGAGGCGGTTCACGCCAGCGGGGCCATCCTGAAGGTCATTATCGAAACCGTCTTCCTCAGCGATGACCAGAAGGTCCTTGCCTGCCAGGCGGCTGTCGAGGCCGGGGCGGACTTCGTCAAGACCTCAACCGGGTTCAACGGCGGCGGCGCCACCGCCGACGACATCGCCCTGATGCGGCGCACTGTGGGCCCTGACCTTGGCGTCAAAGCGTCCGGCGGGGTGCGGTCACTCGCCGATGCTCAGGCTATGATTGCTGCAGGTGCAACACGTATTGGTGCCAGCTCCGGCATTGCCATCGTCAAGGGTGAACAGGGTTCATCCGCATACTGACAGCGCAGCCGGGCTTCCACAGGTAAAGCCCCACGGGGCCCAAGGAGGAACGCATGTCCAGCAAAATCACCGGCCAGGCAAACACGGCCGGCAGTGCCCAGGCGGGCACCATCCAGACCCCGCAGAACGAGAACAGCCTCGTCACCAGCATCGCCCTCTTTGTGGTCATGATTGCGCTGTTCCTGGGCTCCGTGTACTCGCTGTCCTGGCTGACGCTGGACAACTACTGGCCCATGGCGGTCTGCCTTGGCCTCTTTGCCCTGGCCTTCTGGATTCCGATGACCGTGCTGGGCCGCTCCGACTCCGCCGGCGAGAACTAAGCACACCCGAACGTCAAAGGCCGGGGCCGCGGATTCTTCCGCGGCCCCGGCCTTTTGCCATTGGCCCCGGTTCAGTCCGCACCAAAGAGCCGGCCGACCACGCTGCCGCCCAGCGCCATGGCAGTGGGGAAATGCGCCTTCGCCAGCGACCAGCCGGCCACACACATGCCCACCATGGCGTAGGCGCTGACCGGGATCAGCACCAGCCACTCACGCTTGGAACCGGCCCTGCCCAGCAGCGGCAGGGAGAACGCTCCGTTGGCCCGCCAGATATCGTTCAGCACCGGCAGCTTCCGGAGGAACTTCGGCGGCTTGATGACGATCGGCCAAAGCAGCGGCACCCCGCCGGTGGTGATCATGTCCCCGACGATGTGCACCACCACCCCGATCAGCATGGACATGGGCAGCCACGTCCACTGATCGGGGGCGAACCAGGTGACCAGCCCCGCCATGACGAGCCCGAAGATCCAGTTGGTGAGGAACCCTGACTTCGGAAACAGTTTCAGGGCTTTGGCGGCAATGTTGATCAGGAACATGCACAGCACCCCGGCGCCCACGGACAGCAGCCCCCACTGCGTCTGCACCTGGATCTGGCCGGCCAGGCTCGCCATCAGCACAAAGAACGCCGCCCCGAGGACCGAGTGGGTACCCTGCCGGTGCCCGCCGCTGGCGTTTTCAATCCCGACGGCGATGACGTTGGACAACGGGGGCAACGACCGGGCAACGGTGCTGTGCCGGTGGTCCCAGTCGCACACCAGCGCTGTGCCTGCCGTCGCCATGCCTCCAATGACGATTCCGGTGGCGTCCAGCGGATACCAGCCCAGGGTGTACGGCCCCGTTGAGGCAACAGCTACCCACGCCGCGGCTCCCGACGCGGCGTGGTGTCCTCCCATCAAGGTCAGTTACCTGTGGGTGAGGCAGCAACCGCCGCGTCGGCGAAAATGTTGCTGATGACGCCGTTGGCCCATTCCAGAATTTCGGCGTCCTGGAGGTCCCTGCCGCCGATCCTTGCGGTCTTCGGCTTCGGGATCAGCACCGCGTCCAGGGCGGGCTTGGACTGGGAGCCCGGGTACATCCGGGTCAGCCGCATCAGTTTGGACTCCGGCAGCTGCGCCGGCGAGAACTTGATGAAGTTGCCCTGGAGCGCGACGTCGGACAGGCCGGCCTCGCGGGCGCCTACCCGGAAGCGGGCCACGGCGATGAGGTTTTGGACGGGCAGCGGCGGCTCACCGTAGCGGTCCACCAGCTCGGCAAGGACCTCCTCGATGGCCTCGTACGTCAGCGCTGATGCGAGCTTGCGGTACGCCTCCAGGCGCAGCCGCTCCCCCGGCACATAGTCGTGCGGCAGGTGGGCGTTGACGGGAAGCTCGATCTTCATCTCGGCCGCCTTTTCCTCGGCATCGCCGCGGTAGTCAGCCACGGCCTCACCCAC
>NZ_QAIQ01000387.1 GCF_003061105.1 Arthrobacter sp. HMWF013 | reverse complement strand
GTCGAGCATGCCGGGGGTCAGGGTCAGTTGCGGGGCCACCATCACGCCGGCAATGGCACCGAGGGTCGCGGCGAGCCCCCAGCCGATCATCAGCAGCCGCCCCACCGGGAGGCCCGAAAACGCGGCGGAGCCGGGGTTGTCGGCGACTGCCCGGAGCGCGAGCCCCAGCTTGGTCCGGAGGAAGAGTACCTGCAGGACCACCATGATCACGATGATGGTCAGGGTGGTGGCAAGGGACCGGACGCTCACCACAGCGCCGAGGATTTCCACGCTGGTCAAGGGGAAGAGGGAAGGGAACGGAAGGTTGTTGTAGGACCAGACGACGGCGGCGATGCCGGTGACCAGTGTCAGCAGGCCGATGGTCACCACCACGGCCGTGTCCGGGTCGCCGCGTTCGAAGCGGCGGACCAGGAACCGTTCCACCAGTGCGCCGATGAAGAAGGAGAGCACCACCGAGAGAAGGATTGCGGCAATGAGCGGCAGGCCCCACTGCACGAAGGCGTAGGCAATGTACGCGGACAAGACGGCCATCCCGCCCTGGGCAAAGTTGATCAGGCCGGTCGCCTGGTTCACCAGCACGATGGCGAGGGCCAGGGCGGCGTAGACGGAGCCGGTTGCCAGGCCGTCCACCACAAGCTGGATAAAGGTCCCCATGGTGCTCAACCCCCCAGGTAGGCGCGGCGGATCTCGTCCATGCCCTTGAGTTCGGCCGAGGTGCCGGTCAGCACGTTGCGTCCTGTTTCCAGGACAGTGGCGGTGTCCACCAGCGAGAAGGCGAGGTTGGCGTTCTGCTCCACCACCACCATGGCGATGCCGGACTCGAGCCGCAGCCGCCGGATGGCCTCATAGACGGTTTTGGCCGTGCTCGGCGCCAGCCCCAGGGACGCTTCGTCGAGCAGCAGCAGCTTGGGTTTCGCCATGAACGCCCTGGCGACAGCGAGCATCTGCTGCTCGCCCCCGGAGAGTGCCGCCGCCCGCGAGCCGATCCGGTCCTGGAGCTGCGGAAAGAGGTCGAGGCAATAGTCGACGTCGGCGGAGATCCCCTGCCGGCCTTTGCGGAGGTAGGCGCCCACCAGCAGGTTTTCACGCACCGTGAGCTGGCCCAGGGTTCCACGGCCTTCCGGTACGTGGGCGATCCCCAGCGCGGCAACCTGGTCGGGGCGGAAACCGCGGATTTCCCGGCCCTCAAACGTGATCCGTCCGCTGGTACGGACGGTGCCGCTGATGGCGCGCAGGGTGGTGGTCTTGCCCGCCCCGTTGGCGCCGAGGATACCCACCGAACCGCCCTCGGGCACGCTGAGCGACACCCCGTCGAGCACCTGCACAGGCCCGTAGGACGCGGTCACGCCGGCCAGTTCAAGCAGCGTCATCCGCGGCGTCCTTTCCGATGTAGGCCTCGATCACCCGGGGATCTGATTGCGCCTGGGCGGCAGTGCCCTCCATCAGCTTGCGGCCGTGGTCCAGCACCACCACCTGGTCGGTGAGGGCCGAGATAAGTCCCATGTGGTGCTCGACGATGACTATGGTGATGTCCTGCTCGGCACGGACCCGCTTGACGGTACTGATCAGTTGCTCCACCTCACCGTGCGACAGCCCGGCGGCAGGTTCGTCGAGCAGCAGCAGCGAGGGTTTGGAGAGCAGCGCGCGCCACAGCTCAACACCCTTGTGCAGCCCGTGTGAGAGTTCATCGGCGGGCCGGTCCGCCGCCCAGCCCAGGCCTGCGCGGTCCAGGAGTTCGAGCGCCTCCGAGCGCATCCCCCGCTCGGCCCGGACGGTGTGCGGCAGCCGCAACGCCCACGGGATGGGCCCGCCGGGGAGCCTGGTGTGGCCCCCGAGGAGCACGTTTTCCAGGACGGTGGAGTGCAGCTGCAGCGCAGGATGCTGGAAGGTCCTCGCCAGGCCCAGGCGCGAAAGGTGCGACGGTGCGCTGCCCAGGACCTCAGTGCCGTCGATGGTGATGGAACCTGAATTCGGCTTGTAGTGGCCGCTGATGCAGTTGAAAAGGGAGGTCTTTCCCGCGCCGTTGGGACCCACCAGGCCGAAGATGACGCCCGGCTCCACGTTGAAGCTCACCTCCTGCAGCACCTTGACGCCGCCGAAGTGCAGGTTCACGTCCTTCAGGCTCAGGCCTGCGGCCACCCTCTACCTCCCTGTCGCATCATTGCTCGGGATAGACGCGTCCGTCACGTCCGCACGAGACCGACGCTACGGATCGAAAACGAAATTGTCAACGATTTTGAAACGAGTTTTCGCGCCCTTTCTCATGACGTTCGGTAGCCGGCCCGCGCGTACTCGGTGAAGGGGGCCGGGGCGACAGTTGCGCGCATTTCCACCTGCCGATGGTGTTCCACCTGCGCCTTCCCGGAATTGGGTTCCTCACCCCAAAGGACTGTCACTTCGGTTCCCGTTTGGGCATGCTCGACGTCGATGGTGGCCAGGGAGAGGAAGACCTGCTCATTGGCCAGGTAGCCGACGTCGAACGAGATCCCTATCGTGTTGCCGTCCTTCAGGATCCGGTCCGTCTGGAACAGCGCGTAGCGCGACTTGGGGAGCTCGATGTACTTGGCGGGAATGCCATCGCCGAGGATGGATCCGAGCGCTTTGGTCACGTCCTCGTGGTTCCACACCAGCGTGACCTTCGTGCGCCGCTGGTTTTGGGAATGCCGCTGCAGGGCTTCTTTGCCGAGGAACTCGTGGTCGAAGGAGACCGAGCGGCCGAGCCCGATGTCGTACGGAGTGACGTAGTAGTCGGCGACCTCCGCCGAGTAGAAGCTGCCCCCGAATGAGCCCGCCTTGGAGAGGTCGAGCCATTCACGGTAGGCCTTGAGTTCGGGCTCGAAGATTGCCGGCGGCGGCGACGGCACCCAGCCGGAGCCGAGGTTCGCCGAGGAGTAGCCTTTCGCCCCGACCTGCGTGATGCCAAATTCCGCGCCGTCCGCGAGGAGTTTCGCGTGCACTGCCGCGGCATCGGCCCACGGACCCCACAGCTCGAAGCCCGGCTGCCCGGCCATGCCGTGCCGCAGAACGCCCACGTTGCGGCCCTCGATGCTGACTTCACCCATGTGGAAGAACTTCAGCTCCGGCGCCGGCTGCCCGGTGACCTTTTCGATGATGGCGGGTGCGTTCGGCCCCTGCAGTTCGTAGCGGAAGAGTTTCGGATCGCCCTTGCGGATCAGCGAATGGTCATCGCGTTCCAGCGTGAGGTCCCAGCCGCCGTCGACGATGTTGTATTCCACCCAATCGGCCAGCATCGGAAGGGCCACAAGATCGAAGGAGCCCTCGGCGAGGTGGAAGAGAATACCGTCGCCGATGAGGTAGCCGTCGTGGTTGACCGCGACCAGCTGCTTCGCGCGGCCCACGTGATAGGCGGCAGCTGAGTTGGTGCCGATCCAGGTGAAGAACTCCGTCGCGTCGGGGCCGCGGACAAAGAGGTCCGCCATATGGTGCGACTGGTCCAGCAACGCGCAGGAGTCCCGCCACGAGGCCTGCTCAGTCCGCCAGTTGGTGAACTCCGGAGTGACGGGAAAAGTGAAGGGCCGGGACTTGGCATTGCGCAGCACCTCAACGGCGCTGCCCTGCTGATCGATTGCTGACTGCAGGCTCTGGTTGGTCATGACAATTCCCTCCTGTGGAATCCAGGACGGCAACGTTGCCGTCAGTTATCCCCCCGCCACCGACTGGATGATGAGCACCTCCTGGCCCGGAGCCACTTCAGTGTCCAGGCCGTGGAGCCGGCGCACTTCGTCCCCGTCCACGTAGATATTGACGAACCGGCGAAGTGCACCGGTTTCGTCCCGCAGGCGCCTGCCCAGCACCGGGTAACCTCCTGTGACGGCGTCCAGCAGCGAAGCCACAGTCAGCGGCCCGGCAGCAGGCGCAGTCAGCACCGGCCGGCCGCCGGCCAGAGGCTGGAGGATGCTGGGCAGCAACACACTGATCTCAGGCACCGCTGGCAGCTGCCCCTGAGAGTACGGCGGCCCGGACACACAGGACGTCGGGAAGATGCGAGGCCACCTCGCGGAAGGTTTCCCCCTCATCCGCACTGGCGAATACCGTACCGCCGCGTGTGCCGAAGTAGACGCCTGCCGGTTCGGCCGTATCCACCGAGGCGGCGTCGCGCAGGACGCTGTTGTATTCGTGCCCGGGCAGTCCCGTATCCAGCCTCTTCCAGGTGCCGCCGGCGTCGTCGGTGCGGTGCACGGCAAGCTTTCCGTCAGGCGGGATCCTCTCGCCGTCGGCCTTCAGCGGGACAACCCAGGCAGTTCCTTCGCGGCGCGGGTGGGTCAGCATCACGAAACCAAAATCAGCCGGCAGGCCCTCTGCGATGGAGTTCCAGTTCTCGCCGTTATCGTCCGTGCGGTAGACGCCGTGGTGGTTCTGCGCATAGAGCCTGCCGTCGACGGCAGCGTCCGCGGCGATTTTGTGGACGCACTGGCCGAATTCAGGGTTGGGATCCGGCATGAAGTAGGCCGAGATCCCCTTGTTCCTGGGCTCCCAGGAGGTCCCGCCGTCGAGTGAGCGGTAAACCCCGCCGGTACTCATCGCAATGTGGACCTTGTCCCCGGCGGGGCTCACCACAATGGAGTGGGCGGCAGCGCCGCCATAGCCGGCACCCCATTCGCTGCGGTGGGGGTGGTCCCAGAGCCCCCGGTTGAGCTCAAAGTGCTCGCCGCCATCCGTCGACTTCCAGACGGAGATCGGTTCGGCTCCGGCCCAGACCACGCCGGGCCGCGACTCTGCGTCCGGGTAGATCTGCCAGATGCGTTCCACCGCCGCGCCGGTATCCACCGGGAAGGTGATTGCCCCTTGCTCCGGTTCGGACCACGTGGCACCCAGGTCATCGGAGTGGGCAACTGTGGGGCCCCAGTGCTCGGATCTGACGCCCACCATGATCCGCGTACGGCCGTCCCGGGTATCGATGGCGATGCTGGGGATTTCACTCATCAGGAAATGCGGGCCGGAGAAGGACCATTGCTGCCGGTCCTGGCTGGTGGCCAGCCACAGGCCTTTTTTGGTCCCGATTGCCAAGACAAAACTCTCTGCGGTTGCCATGCACCCCATGCAACCACCGCGGCCGGGCAGCCGCAACGCTTTTCTTCGCTATGTGGACTTACTTCGCCAGGTGGACCGGCAGCGCGCAACGGAGCGGCTGGTGCGCTGGTCCATCTGCTGCCTGTCAGTCCACGAATTCTGACTGGGTCTCGATAAAGTCCCAATCGGCCTCCGTGAGGACCGAGACGGGCGTGCCCGGGTGGGGCCCGCCTGCTTCGGCGATGCCCTGCAGGACAGGGAGCGGCAGCTCGTCCGCACGGAGGTTTTCCCGCAGCCACTCCTTGCTGTCCAGGTTCAGATCCAGCCACCACATGAAGATTTCCATGACCCTCACGCACCTTTCATATGCTCCAACGTTAGGCTCGGGTCCGCCATCGTTCAAGGGCCCGCCAATCCGAGTACTACCAGCCCACTTCCGGGTACATACAGGTATCGCCGCAGGTCAAAGCCATTCAAAGACGAGTACCTCCTACTCGCGACCGTGCCGTACCTGCGCCCCTAGCCTGATGTCATAAGCAAGCTGGCCATGCTGTTGGGGCATCGAGAGCCGTCGCTAACCCCTCCGCATGGTCCGTTTCACAACAGACTGGGGAGAAAACATCATGAAACGAGCCATCACAACTTTGGGGGTCGTGGGGCTGGCATTGTTCAGTGTCGCTGTACCGGCCTCCGCGGACAACGAAAACAAGGAAGAAAAGCTTGTGTCGATCTGTCACGGGGGGAACATGACCAGCATGGCTCCTCAGGGCGTTGGCGGACCGAACGGCCACAGCGGGCACCCGGACGACATCATCGAGCCGTACGATCTTCTGCCTTTGGGGTTGAACTGGAACGAGGCCGATGGCTTCAAGAACTGCGGGGTCGTGGTTCCGCCGGTCGTTGTGGTCACACCGCCGCCCGTTGTTGTCACGCCGGAGACGCCCGTCATCGTCACTCCGGAGACGCCCACCATCGTTGAACCGCCTGCAGAGGCAGTGGTTCCGGCGGGGCAGACACCGGCTGCGCAGACACCGGCACCACAGGCGGCTGCTCCGAAGGCAGCCGCTCCTCAGGCAGCCGCAAAGGTTCCCGCCGCAGCAGCCTCTGCTGTCAAGGGCACCAACCAGGGCTACAACGCGCAGACCTCGGTGGGCGGGGCGGGCGAAAGCACCACCTGGCTGGCCGGTCTGGGTGTCCTGCTCGGTGCGGGTGCCCTGGTGGCACTGCGTCGCCGGTCCGGCACGGAATCGCCGACGGCGGGCTGACGCCACCGGCTTTCGAGGACTCACACCGAGGGAGTCCCGCCGTATGAGGCGGGG
>NZ_QAIQ01000036.1 GCF_003061105.1 Arthrobacter sp. HMWF013 | reverse complement strand
CGGAAGACTGAACCGTACTCGCCGTCGAGCATTCCGCGGGCTTTCCGGTGGGCGAAGATGGCCATCTTCGACTTGACGCGCTGGAGCAGGCTGGGCACGCCGGCTCAGGGAGTCTGGACGGACGCCACGATGGCATCGATGATGGTCTCCACCGGCACCTGTTCGGCCACCGCCTCGAAGCCCAGGATGAGCCGGTGCCGGAGCACCCGGTGCGCGAGGGATTTCACGTCCTCAGGGATCACGTGGTCACGGCCGTTGATGAGCGCGACGGCCCGGGCCGCCTGGCTGAAGGCAATGCTGGCGCGGGGGCTGGCACCGAATTCGATGAAGCCGGCCAGGCGCTGGTCGATGTACTGCCCGGCGTTGCGGGTGACGAACACCAGGCCCACGATGTAGTTGATGATGGCCGGATCGATGTAAATCCGTTTCACCAGCTCCTGGACTCCTGCGACGGCATCCAGTGACGCTGCCGCCGCTGGAATCTGCTCCGGAGTGAAGATCCCCGCATCGATGCGCCGGATGATCTCCGCTTCCTCTGCCGGTGACGGGTAATCCAGGACGTCCTTGAGCATAAAGCGGTCCATCTGGGCTTCGGGCAGCTGGTAGGTGCCTTCCTGCTCGATCGGGTTCTGGGTGGCGAGCACCAGGAAGGGTGAGGGGAGCTTGTACTCCTGTCCCCCGATGGTGGTCTGCCGTTCCTGCATGGCCTCGAGCATGGCGCTCTGGGTCTTCGCGCTGGAGCGGTTGATCTCGTCGAGCAGGACGATGTTGGCGTGCACGGGGCCGAGTTGGGTGATGAACGTGCCCTTGGCGGCGTCGTAGATCTGCGTGCCCACAATGTCGCTGGGCAGCAGGTCCGGGGTGCATTGGATCCGGCGGAACTCGGCGCTGACAGCTTCCGCCACCGTCTGGGCGGCCGTGGTCTTGGCCAGGCCCGGCACACTTTCCAGCAGGATGTGCCCGCCTGTCATCAGGCCAACGAGCAGCGATTCGCGGAGGCGTGCCTGACCAACTACTTTGGCATCGAAGCTGCGGGAGATGTTCGCCGCCACTTGCTGTGCACGGGCCAGTTCCGCCGGTTCGATACGTGCGGGCGCACTGGTCTGAAGCACTGGATTTTCCCCCTGATTGCTGCTGGACGGTGGCGGGTGCGCGGACGGTGTTGCCCGGCGGCACTCCGTCCGCCATCCTATCCAAGCCACTTGCCGGAGCTGCCGCAATGGGGACCCCTCCCCATCCGGGTTGCACAGGTCTATCCTTTTGCCATGAGCGAGCTTCCAGCCAGTTACAAGCAGTTTCTCGCCGATAAAAGCGAGTTGTTCGTCAGTGCCGTCAAGCCGGTGCTGCAACAGTCCGCGGCCGACCAGCTTCACGGCGTCCGGGTTACCTGGAACCCCGGATCCACCGGCCATCAGGCACACATTGACGACACCGTGCCGTTCGGAGTAGTCATCGAGGATATCGACTGATTGCCCGGTGGCCTGGGCGGCCCTCAAGGGCAGGGACGCCGGATGGCGCTGCAGTGAAGGAACGGCGGCCGGTCAGCCCTTGACCGCGCCTGAAAGCGCGAACGAGCTGCCGGCACCCTTGGCCACAATGACGTAGAGGGCCAGCACCGGCACTGAATACAGGATGGAAAAAGCTGCCAGCTGGCCGTAGGCGACTGCCCCGTGCTGTCCGAAGAAGCTGTAGATCGAAACGGCTGCCGGTTGCCGGGCTTCGGACAGGAGCAGGACAAAGGGTACAAAGAAGTTCCCCCACGCCTGGATGAACACAAAAATGAACACCACGCCCAGCCCCTGCCGCATGAGGGGCAGGACGATGGTCCGCAATGCCGTCAGTCCGGAGGCACCGTCCACCCAGGCCGCTTCCTCGAGTGATACCGGGACGGCGTCCATGAAGTTCTTGGTCATCCAGATGGCCATGGGCAAGGTGGTGGTGGCCATGAAGAAGATGGTGGCGGGCATGGAGTCCAGGAGTTGCAGCTGCACGAACAACCCGTAGACGGGAACCATGATGGCAGTGATCGGCAGGCACGTCCCGAACAGGATGGTGTACATAAAAGGTTTGTTGAACCGGGACTGGTAGCGGGACAGCGGGTACGCGGCCAGCACTGCCGCCACCAGGTTCACGGCACCCGTTCCGGCGGAGAGCACCAGGCTGTTCCACAGGGGCCCGAACAGCAGTCCCGGTGTCATGATCGCGGAAAAGTTCGCCAGCGATACCTCCCGGGGCAGCCTGGTTTCGTACCCGGCCGCGGGGTCCAGGGAAGCGAACACCAGCCACAGCAGCGGCAGGACAAAGCAGGCCCCGATCACCATCAGCGCCAGGTCAGCCGGAACCCGGGCACGCTGCTGCGCCCGGGAGACTGCCCCTGCTGCGGTCCGGTGCTCCCCCACGGACGCGCGGGCCGCCGTCGTCATGGCTTGGCCTCCCGGAGGAGCCTGATGTACGCCGCGCCGAACACGAGGCCTATGAGGATCAGCACCGACGCCACAGCGGTGCCGTACCCGATGTCACCGAATTTGAAGGCCTCCTGGTAGGCCAGCACCGGAAGCGTGGTGCTGGCATTCGCCGGGCCCCCGGCAGTCATCACCCAGATGAGGGTGAAGACCGCCAGTGTCTGCAGTGTGATGAGCATGAGGTTGGTGGCGATGCTGGGACGGATCATGGGGATGGTGATGAAAGCCAGCCGCTGCCAACCGGTGGCACCGTCCATCAGGGCCGCCTCCGTCACTTCCCCCGGGACCTCGTCCAGCGCGGCCCGGTAGACCAGCATGGAGAACGCGGTGCCGCGCCAGATGTTGGCCAACATGATGGCCGCCATGGGAAACGAATACAGCCAGTCGGGCTGTCCGAACCCAAGCCCGCCCAGGAGTTGGTTGAGCGTCCCGTCCCGGCTGAAATAGGCGTACGCGGCAAAGGCTGCGACAATTTCCGGCAGCACCCAGGCGGCCACAACGGCGG